>DAOPJC010000032.1:0-10708 GCA_035399485.1 Bacilli bacterium | reverse complement strand
TATAACAAATAATACTGACATCATACTCTTTATCATATTATCATATGATGTTACTCCATATAAAGCTAATAATGAGTCATTATAACTTACTTCATTAAAATAATATCCTTCATCATCTAATGGAGTAAATCCTAAATTATTAGCGATTGTTCTTGTTATTTCTTTTGCTTTAGTTATTTTTTTATAATTAACATAAACTACTAATTTATTATCTTTACTATTATCAAATTTAGTATAAATACTATATCCTGCTTGAGAATATGATTCTAATACATCTTTTTTAATAATACCAACTATTTTATAAGTTTTAGAATCACCAGATTCTTTAAGTACTTCACCATCTTGGTATTCAGTTTTAGTATATTCTTCATCATTAAAATATCTTTTACCATATTTTACTGTTATAGAATCTCCTACTTTTAAATCCATACCATTAGCGTTCATATAGTTAGATATTACTACTTCATCACTATTCTTAGGCATATTACCTTCAATTAAATTTAATTTATCTAAGTAATTATCTTCTAATCCATATATATGATAATATGGTTTTGTTGTATCTTCTATATTTTCATTATCTACTAAAGAATATCCTAAATCCGCAGCATAATATATATTATCAACATTAGTATTATTCTTTACTAAATTAATCTTATCTGGTTCTACATTAACAAATTTTGCATGAAATTCTCCTCTTGATTCTTTAACATCAGTAATTAATACTTCTCTTAATGTAGATGAAAGTAATCCTACTCCAACCATTAGAGCTGTTGAAAGTATTATTCCTATAATACTTACAATAGTTCTTTTTTTATTCATCTTTAAATGCTTTACTGTAAGTTTATTTAATATATTCATATTATTTTACCTTTTCATCACTGATGATTTTACCATCATCTATAGTAATTATTCTATCGGCATTTAAAGCTAAATTATGATCATGAGTTATCATAATTATTGTTTGATTATATTTTTTATTTGATACTTTTAATAATTCAATAATATCTTTACTTGCTTTACTATCAAGATTTCCTGTTGGTTCATCTGCTAGCAATAATGAAGGTCTATTCATTAATGCACGTCCTATTGAAACTCTTTGTTGTTGACCACCTGATAATTCATTAGGTAAATGTTTAACACGTCTTGTTAATCCAAGTGTATCAATTAATTCATCTAAATAAGCTTCATCTGGAGTCTTACCATCTAATAAAATAGGTAAAGTAATATTTTCTTTAACATTTAAAATAGGTATTAAATTATAAAATTGATAAATTAATCCTACTTGACGACGTCTAAAAATTGCTAAATTTGTTTCATTTAAACTATAAACATCCTCATTATCAATAATTATTTTACCACTAGTTGGTCTATCAACACCACCTAGTAAATGTAGTAAAGTTGATTTGCCACTACCACTAGCTCCTACTATCGCAACAAATTCACCTTTGTCGACAGTAAAATTTACATCATCTAATGCTTTTACTAATGTATTTCCTTTTCCATAAGTCTTTTTTAAGTTTTCTACTCTTAATATTTCCATACTATCTCTCCTTACAAATTCATTATATAAAATATAAATGACATATTAGTGACAATAATTATTACAATTTTGTAATTATATTATTGATTTATAAAATTTAATTATAAAAGTTGTTCCAACATCTATTTTAGATTCTACTACTATATCTCCATGTTCTAATTCTATGATCTTTTTAGCCATATTTAAGCCTATTCCAATGCTTTCCTTATTAGTTGACTTCCCACGATAAAATCTTTCAAATACATGGCCTATATCATCTTTGGAGATACCACACCCAGTATCACTAATTCTTAATTCAACATATATTGGATTATTAGTAACTGAAATACTAATACTTCCTTTTTCATTTGTATGTTCGTAAGCATTTTTAATAATATTTATTAAAGCTTCACTAGTCCAATTTATATCAATATTAGCTTTTATATCTGATGGACAATCTACATTATAAGAAATACTCTTTAATTCCATAGGTATTTTTAATGGCTCTAAAGATTTTTTAATCACATCTGATATGCTAGTTTCTTTTAATTTTAATACTTCACTGCCACTGTCAAGTCTTGATATTTTTAGTAAACTTGTTACTAACCATTCAATTCTTTCTAATTGATTCTTATTTTTAGTTAAGAATTTTTTTCTTTCTTCTTCATCATCATATTTTATTATCATATAATAATTCATTAATGACATACATACTAGTAAGTGGTGTCTTTAATTGATGAGATATATCTGATAAAGTTTCTTCTAAATCTTTTTTATCTCTTATAGATATTTCCGATTGCTCACGTAATTTAATAGTCATCTTATATAAATCATTCTTTAAATTACTTATATCTCCTTCATCATATTCTCTTATATCCATACTATAGCGATTATTTAGTACATCATCTGTATATTTAGATAATGTTCTAATCTTTTTATAGAATTTATTAATAAATATACCCAATACTATTATCATAATAATAAATATTATCATTACATAAATTATTGTTATTACAAGAATGCTATTCTTTTTACTAGCATTATCATTAATAAAATCTAAACTTTTTACATCATTAAGTCCATATTTTTCTATAACTTTTTTACTATCTTTATAATCTAAATTATTGTGTAATAATGAGTTAATAACATCATTTTCTAATTCTGGATGTTTTTCAAGAATAGAATTAACTATATAAGCATTATTACTAATTAATTCTCTTTTATATGTAATATATATACAATTATTAAGAACAATAAAACCTATTACACTTATTATAGCGACCATTATTTCAGTAAGTATTAATGTCTTAATTTCTTTATTCTTAAACATTTACATCACCTATTTTATATCCAATACCACGAATTGTTTGAATGATTCTAGGATTACTTGGATCATCTTCTATTTTTTCTCTTATTCTTTTAATATATACAGTTAATGTATTATCATTTACATATTCTTCATTAACATCCCATATATCAGCTAAAATCTTTTCACGAGTAAATATAATATTAGGATTTAAAGCTAACGCTAATAATATTTTATATTCTAATGCTGTCAACATTAAATCTACACCATTTTTAAATACTTTAGCTTGTGTCATATCAATAGTAATATTTTTAATACTTATGACATTAGAAGTAGAATTATTATTTCTTCTTAAAACACTATTAATTCTTGATATTAATTCTCTTGCTTTAAAAGGTTTTGTAATGTAATCATCTGCTCCCATATCAATACCCCTTACAATAGATATTTCTAAATCATTAGCAGTTAAAAAGATAATAGGAAAATTTTTAATTTCTTTAATTTCTTTAAATAAATCAAAACCATTTATATCAGGTAAATTTATATCTAATAAAACTATTGCTATATCTAAATTTTTATTAATCTTTTCTATTGCTTCTTTTCCAGTTTGCGCAATTAAAACATCAAAAGACTCTTGTTCTAAATAATATTTTAATCCTGTTCTTATTGCTTCATCATCTTCTACAATTAATATTTTATTCATAAGCCACCTCTTATTTATATTATACTATAAAGTTTACTATTTCACATTACAAAAAAGTAATAAAAAAAGTTAATCTTTTGATTAACTTTTACATAGTTTTTCCTTCTTTAGTTTCTACATAAACATCTACGTTTTCACATTCTTCAATCATTCTCATGACATTTGAAGTAACATCTTCATTCCAACTGATTGCTTGTAAATCATCATAAGTTTCAGTTCCGTAAATGTAGTTTTTAATTTGATTATCACCCATTAATATACCTGTTATAATTGCATCTGTTACAAAATCAGCACCATCTTCTTGAGACATAGCTGTATGTGTTCCATCTAATAAATCATAACCTACAGTTTTATCATAATTTGGAGCAATATATTGATCTTGAATCATAGTTTGAACTTCTTTAGAATCTGAATAAGATAAATCATTATTTGCCATAGTTCTAATATCTTCAACCATTGCAACATTAGCTTGAGCTATTGCTCTATCTGTTGGATCAATTATTGCAATTGTCCAATCTACTTGTTCATCTTTTTCAGTAACTTCTAATGTTACTATTTGCCCAATAATATGGCCAACTTTTGATAAATTTTGTTCAGCATCAGGATTGTCTCCTAATACTTGTTGTAATAATTCAGGGTTAGTTTCTTCAAGATGAGTTATATTTGTAATTGCTACAAATGATAAAGCGTCATCAGAGCTAATTTCAATACCATGATCAGCTAATTCATCAATTACATTATTAGTAGTTTCTACTAATATATCTTCAGTAATTGTGGTATATCTTGTATCATTAATCATATCATCTAGGCTCATTCCTGTATCTACTGCTTCATTTTCAGAAACATCATTAGCAGAAACTTCAGTTGTTATTTCTGGTTGAACAGGAACTTCTTCTTTTTGGCAACCTTTTACACAGCATGCAATAATAATTGCAGTTGCTGTTAAAGCACCTAATGCCAATAATGATTTTTTCATTTTATTATTATCAGGTTCTTTTGTTTCTGATACAATTTTTGATTTTCCATCAAAGAAATCATTATTTAAATTATCATCTAAATCATCGATATCATCTTCAACGATTTCTTCTTCAAAACTAGCAACTTCTTTACTTCCCATTTTATTTGCTTCTGGTGATTTTGCAACACTAGCAAATAAATCTTTTGTTTCTTGTTTTCTAGCTTGAAGTTTTTCTAACATTTCTTGTTTAGCTGCTTCCTTTTTAGCTACTAAACATAATTCTTTTGTATATTCACCATACTTATCATAAATTGGAATAATTCTTGTTTTTTCTTTTCCATTTACTATTCTAGTTTCAATTAAATTATTACCATCTTTTTTATATGTACTATTGCTCACTTTTTATTCCTCCATTCATATTAAGAAATTATGAACATTTTTTATTTCCAGTTAAGCTGTATCCTTGATTAATTAATGCAGTATCATTTTGTGAAGTACTCCATTTAGTAGATACATCTCCTGAAATATAACTTCTTTCTTTATATCTATAATATTTTACATTTTCGTAAATATTTTGAGTTCCATAAACAGCAACTGTTCTTGTACACATACTACCACTTAAAGTATATCCACTTGGACAAGAATAAGATGTAGTTGTTGATAATCCAACAGTTTTTTGTTGTGAACCATAACATTTATTTCCTGATAATGAGAATCCTGTAGGACAACTTGCTTGTACTGTTTTTGAAGTTGTACCACGTGAATAACATACATCACCTACAAGTGAGCCACTTGAACATTTAGCAGCTGTAGTTTCTGTATAAGTTGTTGCTTTAATACATCTTGAACCACTTAAAGTATATCCTGATGGGCAACTTGGGGCTGCTGTAACAGTTGATGTAGATGTACTTGTATTTCCACCTGTTGATATTGTAGTATATTTTTTATAAGTATATATCCATACAAATGCACAAGGATTACTTCCTATACATTTATAAACATAATCACTTGATACAGTTTCATAATAATAACTACTATTATTTGAAGGAACTGAATATCCAGTTAATGTTGCTATATAAGTACCTTTTGAATAAACAACTTTACCAGATGTACTAGAACTTGTAACTTGTTTTGAACAAGTTGATCCATTTAATGTATATCCTGATGGACATGTTGGAGTAGCTGTAACTGTACCAGATGCAACTTTATAACATGTTGTTCCACTTCTTACATAATCTGTTGAATTTGGGCAACTTGGACTAAATGTAGTTGTTGTTCCAACTGTACCTGTACATGTACCATCTGCATTTAAATTAAATCCTGATGGACATTTTGCCATATAGTATCCTGAAACATTTCTAACACATGTATTACCACTTCTTGAATATCCACTTGGGCAATAAGAAGTTGTTGTTCCACTTGCACTAACATTTTCAACTCTTGATCCTGTTTGTACTTGACTTGTACCAGTTAATATTTTTTCAGTTTTCATTTCAACTTTACGATAGTCAGTTTGAGTAGCTATTGCAGTTGACCATGAAGACCAATTACCATATTCTCCCCATTTACCATCTATTACTCTCTTATATTCATAAGAACAAGTAACTTTATTTACTACTGGTCTTGGTGTTGGAGTAGTATTTGGTGTAACTGTAGGTGCAGCAGCTGGTGTTTTCTTTTCGCATACGCCACTAGCTTCACAGTAATCATAACATCCTAAATGTACAATTATATATGCATCATTATCTGAGCATGATAAATTGATTTTCATTTGGAATTCATCTTCTAATTTAACTACTTCAACATATGAAGCATTATTATCACAAGATTTTCCGTTTCCATCAACAAAATCTACTAATAATTTTTTATCAAGCATATTGCCTAAAGTAATTCTTTCAACATCATTTAATGCTTTAGGTAATCTTTCGTTTGTATAATAACTAATAGCAGCTTCTTTCATAGTTTGGATATTAGTATTATATATTGTTCCTGTTAATAAATCTAATTTTTTATTAACATTATCAAATTGTCCTTCTAAACTTGCTTTAGTTGGAAATAACCAAACTAGTATAAAAATAAATAGTATAATAAATAAAATTTGAATTAAGATATCTCTTACTGAGAATCCTTTTTTTTGTTCATCGTACATAAACTTTCCCCCTTTAAACGGCATTTATTATAGCATATATCCACTTTTTGTCAAATTCTATCGAATTTGCTCTATCCATACATTTAAATTTTACCATTAATTCTTTTAAATGTCAAAGATATTCATACATTTTTATTAAAAATATTTAGCTAATAAAATCTAATATTTCATCATATATATTACTATTTATATTTTTAATAAATTCTACTTTAATTTTTTTAATATTATTCTTTATTATTTTATAATCTTTTTCAGTAATATATGAATATATTTCATAATATTTTTGTTCAAATAAATCACTATTTCTTATTTTCATTCCATCATAATTAGTATTTTCATACAGAGCATCCCAGAATAATCTAGTTTCTTCTTTTAATTGACCTCTTATTTTATAGTATTCATCATAATCTAATAAATCAGTATTACCAACTGATTTTACAAAAAAATTAATATATTTATTATAATTAGTATTTTATTATAAATACTATTTTTAAATCTATATAGTATTTGGCAAATATATTATTTAAATTGTAATCTATTAATAAAGGAGATTTTTTTATAATATCAAAAATAATATCTCCTGTAATATCTTTTAACAATATCTTTTTATTTTTAATCTTTATATTATTTAAAAACTCAATTTGTTTATTTCTAACAATTGCATAATTTGAAATATTTTCTGTAAAACCTTTATGAGTTAATAATTCTAACGCTTCTAATACATCACTATTTACCACAAGATTCCCCCTTTGTTTAAATAATTATATCATAATTATTTATTAAATTAAAAAATTAGAGACAAAATGTCTCTAATTTTCTGCTTGTTCTAACATATTAGTAATAAATATTCCATATCCTTTTGTAGGATTTTCTACAACTACATGAGTTACTGCTCCAATTATATAGTCTCCTTGAATAATTGGTGAACCACTCATTCCTTGTACAATTCCCCCAGTATTTTCTAATAAATTTTTATCTACTATATCAAAGTAAATATTTTTTGTATCTTGGTTGCTTACTAATTTAGTTATCATGATACTGTATTCTTTCACTTCTGTACCATTTAATACTGTTCTTATTTTTGCTTCGCCTTTTTTTATATCTGTTTTTTTAGCAACTTTATATAATTTTTCTTTTGAAAAGTCATTACTATAATTACCAAAAATTCCCTGTTGTGTATTTTCATATATTATTCCATTAACCTGATTACTATAATATCTAGCATTCTTTTCTCCTGGCTGACCATTTCTACTTTTTTCAATTCCTATTACTTCCGAATTAAAAATAGTACCATGTTTTGTTTCTACTATTTTACCTGTTGTTTTTTCTAAAATTTCATGTCCTAATGCTCCAAATATTTTAGTATTAGGATCAATAAATGTAAGTGTTCCTATTCCAGTTATTTTATCTTTAACATATAATCCTGTTTTACAATTTCCATTATCATCTAATGCCAAATCTAAGATTGTATTATAAAGCTTATTATTTCTTTCATATGTTACATTTAATGTTTCACACTTACCTGAATTTACTACATTAGTAAAATCATTTATTGATTCTATATTATAGGAATTAGCAGTTATTATTTTATCCCCTATTTGAATACTAGAATTATTAGCTTTTGATGTTTGATAAGTACCTACTATCATAATACCATTAGTTTTGATTTCAATACCTATATTTTCTCCACCGGCAATAATATAATCAGAATATGCATACGCAATAGTTGGTATACTAATAATTAGAAAAGCTAAAATTTGAAATGATTTTTTTAGTTTTTTAAAAATCACAAAATCATCTCCTTTTGAGACTACAATATTATTATTAGTAATTTATATAAATTTATGTAAAATAAAAAATCAGCAGTTGCTGATTATTCATTATCTAATTCAAAATTTTCTAGTGATCCATCTTCTTTAATTATTTTTGCTATTTTATCTTCTGCAGTTTTTAAAGATTTATCACAATCTTTAATTAATTTCATAGCTTCAGTATATTTATTTATAGAATCATCTAAATTTACTTCATCTTTTTCTAAATCTTCAATTATATTTTCTAATTTTTGCATTTTTTCTTCAAATTTCATTTTAATTCTCCTTTGTATCATTTACAGTAGCATCAATTGTACCATTAGAAATCTTTATAGATATATTATCATTCTTTTTAATATTTTTTATATTAATTAAAGGTTTATCATCTTTATATGCAATTGCATAACCTCTCTTTAAAATATTAATTGGATTTAATATTTCTAGTTTTTCTAATATATGATTAAATTTATTTCTACTATTATCTAACTTTAACATTGTTAAAGAAGTAATTTTTTCTTTTATTAAATCTAATTGTTGTTTTTTATTTTCATAAATTATTACAGGATTTTTAATTACAAATGAATTTTTATATTTATCTAATAATAGTTTATTATAATTAATTTTTTTATTTATACTTTCATTTAATCTAATATGTAATTGATTTATATATTTATTTAAATCTACTATATTAGGTACAGCTACCTCAGCAGCACCTGTTGGAGTTGGTGCACGATGATCTGCTACAAAATCTGCAATTGTAAAATCTATTTCATGTCCTACAGCACTTATTGTAGGTATATTACAACTATAGATTGCTCGTGCAACTATTTCTTCATTAAATGGCCATAAATCTTCTATAGATCCACCACCACGACCAATTATTAAAACATCTAAATCATAATTACTGGCAAGTTTAATATTCTTAACTATATCTTTAGCTGCTTGTTCTCCTTGAACTAAACTTGGAAATATAATTATTTCACAAATAGGAAATCTTCTTTTAATAGTAGATATAATATCTCTTATAGCAGCACCTGTTGGAGCTGTAATTACTCCTACTTTAGAAGGTATTTTTGGTATTTCTAATTTATGACTTTCATCAAATAATCCTTCTTTTTGTAAATCTTGTTTTAATTTTTCAAAAGCAACATATAAGTTACCTATTCCGTCTTCTAACATTTCTTCTACATAAATTTGATAGTTACCTGTTTGAGGATATACACTAACTCTTCCCATTAATAAAACTTTTGAGCCTTCCATAGGAATAAATTTAATTTTCTTAGCATTAGTACTAAACATAATAGCATTTATCTTACTATTTTCATCTTTTATACTAAAGTATAAATGTCCAGAACTATGACTTTTAAAATTTGAAATTTCACCTTTTAAGAAAACAGTTTTTAAATTTTCATCAGAATCAAATTTATATTTTAAATATCCAGTTAGTGCACTAACTGATAGATATTTATCATTATTCATATTTCACCTACTTATTATGATATACTTTGTCTAAAACTCCATTAATCATTTTTCTTACATCATCATCACTATAACTTTTAGCAAGTTCAATTGCTTCATTAATAGAAACAATTTCTGGAGTTTCTGTATACATAAGTTCATATATACCCATACGAATAATAGCTTGATCAGTATTACCTAAACGAGATATTTTCCATCCATTTAAATATTTATTAGCTAATTCATCTATTTCATTTTTATATGTTATGACTCCATATACTACTTCTTTTACAAATTCATTATCTATTTCTTCTACTTCTTTAATAACATCTTCTATTTTATATTGAATATTATTTTTTTCATAAACATTAACTTGATAAAGAATTGTCATAATATCTTTTCTTAATTCACTTCTACTTTTTTGTTCCATCAAAATCACCTAATTAATTATAACATATAAATTCAACTTTTAAAAATATATTTGCTTTATTTTAAATTTTGTTATATAGTATTTTCAGGTGAATTTATGGAAGATTATATTATAGAGAGAATGGATGTATTAAAAAGTTTATATGATAAACATATAGTATTTAGTACACAGTTAGAAGGATTAGAATTTTTAAAAAATAATCTTAGATTAATAACAAATAAATATATTCATTGTAGTGATGATTATAGATCATATTGTTTAACTGAAAAAGGTCATGACATATATAATAAATTAGCTACTACAGAAAAAAAAGAAGCAATTGAGTAAGTTTGATTAAAACAGACACTCAAAAGAGAAGCATATGAGAAATCATA
>DAOPJC010000031.1:0-10748 GCA_035399485.1 Bacilli bacterium | reverse complement strand
TAAACAGTAGTATATATGCTTATTCCTTCCATAGTATCACTTTTAAAACATCCTGTAGACATAATAGAAATAGCAAATACTAATAGTAATGTAATTATTTTATTCTTTTTCATTCTTTTCCTCCTTGATAACAGGGTCATATCCATACTTCTTATTAAAAGGATTACATCTAAGTAATCTTTTAGTACCTAAAAACACGCCTTTAATAGAACCGTATTCTTCAATAGCGTCTATCATATAATTAGAACAAGTAGGTTGAAACCTACAATTATTATGAAAATTACCTGGTATTTTTTGATATAATCTAATAATTTTAATTAAAACTCTTTTCATTTTAACACCATTATAATTATACGATAAATTAATTTAAAAGTAAAATAATAAATAAAAGAGTGCATAAATTTACTAAGAATGATATAATGAATTAGGTGATAATATGGAAATTTTAGATAAATTAGGTATTGAGACTAATAATGAAAAATTATATAAAAGAGCATTAACTCATACAAGTTACGCAAATGAAGAAAATGTTGAAAGTTATGAAAGACTTGAATATTTAGGTGATGCTGTATTAGAACTTATTATAAGTGAATATTTATATAAAAACACTGAAGAAGAAGAGGGCGAAATGACTAAATTACGTGCTCACTATGTATGTGAAAATGCTTTATATGAGTATTCTATTAAATTAGGTTTAAATGAATATTTATTATTAGGCCATTGTGAATTAGAAAATGGTGGAAAATTTCGTAAAGCAATAGTTGCTGATATTTTTGAAAGTTTATTAGGCGCAATATATTTAGATAAAGGTTTTGAAGAAGCAAGAAAATATATTTATAAATATGTTATACCTATGATAGAGAGTAAATCTATTGATTTCTTTAGTGATTATAAATCAGTTTTACAAGAATTAGTTCAAACTGATAAAAGAAGTTTAGAGTATAACTTAGTTAAAGAAGAAGGACCTGCACATAATAAAACATTTACTATTGAAGTTAAATTAGATGGAATATTATATGGTGTTGGAGTTGCTCATAGTAAAAAAGAAGCAGAACAAGAAGCAGCTAAAGATGCTTTAAAAAAAGCACAAAGTAATTAAAAGTGTTGAAAAAAAATAAAAAATAAAGTAAAATATTGATGTTATTTAAAGGAGTGATATAAATGGGAAGATTTCCTAATATAGCAGCTGCTAAAGCTAAAACAGGTGCGGCACGTGGTAAATTATATGGGATGTACGCTAAAGAAGTATATTTAACAGCGAAAAATGGTGGTACTACACCAGAAGGTAATCCTAGTTTAAAAAGATTAATTGAAAAAGCAAAAAAAGAACAAGTACCAAGTGATATTATTAAAAGAGCTATTGAAAAAGTAACTAGTGGTGCTGGTGAAAATTATGAAACATTAACATATGAAATATTTGGACCAGCTGGTTCAACATTAGTAATTGAATGCTTAACTGATAATGTAAATAGAAGTGTAAGTGATTTACGTGCAGTAATTAATAAATGTCATGTAAAAATGGGTGCAATGGGTAGTGTACTTTATATGTATGATCATTTATGTACAGTAGGTTTCAAAGGATTAACAGAAGAACAAGTAATGGATGCTTTAATTGAAGCTGATATTGATTTTGTAGATTTAGAAGTAGAAGATGGTCAAGTAATGATATATGGTAATCCACAAGATTTATTCCGTATAAAAGAAGCTATTACTAAAGCACTTCCTAATGTAGAATTTGATATAGATGAAATATCTATGCTTCCAAAAGAAAGAATAGATATTCAAGGTGAAGACTTAGAAGTATTTAATAAATTATTAACTTTATTAGATGAAGTTGATGATGTTGAAAATGTTTATCATAATGTAAATTTATAATGGGAAATAATGGGAAATATTTAAGATGAAAAAAGACTAAAAAAATTAGATAAATTAGTCTTTTTTTCTTTTATTTTAGAAGGCATTTATGATAAAATGGACATAGAATGGAGTTGGTATTATGAGTTCTAAAAGTATTATGCCTTTAGATACATTTACTGTCGTTAATAAAACAATATTAAATGACAGTGATAGAAACATTCTTATTACATTATACCAACCAATAATAGGAACAATAAGTGTTAATTTTTACTTAAACTTATGGAGTTATTTAGATAAGATAGCTTTTATGTCTGATACAATAGATCATAATAGACTTATTTCATTAATGGGAATTACTTTTAAGGAATTATTAGAAGCTCGTGAAAAACTAGAAGGAATAGGCTTACTTAAGACTTATGTTAAAGAAGGCGAAATAAATAATTATGTATATGAATTATATTCACCATTACAAGCTAAAGAATTCTTTGTTAATCCTTTACTAACAACTGTTTTATATACAACAGTAGGTAGTGTTGAATATAAAAGAATAAAAGAATTATATAAATTACCAACAATTGATTTAAAAGATTATGTTAATATAAGTAAAAAATTTAGTGATGTATATAAATCAACATCTCTAATTAATAGTGATAGTGATAATATTAGAAAAAAGAATTATATTGATTTATCAATTAATTCTAATTTAGATATAGATAATATATTAATGACTATTCCAGATATTATGTTGAATCATACAAAGATTGAAGAAGAAGTAAAATCTCTTATATTAAAATTATCTTATGTATATAATTTTAATGAAGAAGATACAATAAACGTTATTAAAAATTCAATTGATGATAAGCATAATATTGATATTAAATTACTTAAAAAGAATTATCAAAACTATTATCAATTTGAAAATAGTGGAAAACTTCCAAGTATAGTTTATCGTACACAACCTGATAATTTAAAACATGAAGTAACTTCTAATACACCTAAAGCTAAAATGATTTATATGTTTGAAAATGTTTCACCATATAAATTTGTATGTAATAAAAGTAAAACGGATAAACCAACTAAAGTTGAATTAGAAATATTAGAATATTTACTTATAGATATGAATTTAAAACCAGGTGTTGTAAATGTATTGATTGATTATGTTTTAAAAATTAATAATAATAAACTTTCTAAAAACTTTATTGTCGCAATCGCAAGTCAATGGAAAAGAAGTAATATTGAATTAGTAGAAGACGCTATGAAATTTGCTCATCAAGAATATAAGAATAGAACTACTATCAAAACTAAAACAACTGTAACTAAAGTAGAGAGTAAACCAGAGTGGTTTGATAAGAAAATAGAAGAAGATATAGATTTAGAAAAACAAAAGAAAATAGAAGAAATGTTAAATGGTGTGTAATATGGAAAATTTAAAAAGTGTAATAAAAGATATGGGAATGAATGATAAAATAGATAATACTTTAGAAAAAGAATATAATAAAGCTTTAAAAAATGAAGAATTTAAAGAATTTGTTTCTAAAATAAATGTTCCTAAATCTGTATTAGAAAAATATACATCCCTTTTAGAAGAAAGTTGTACTTCTTATAATCATTGTAAAAATTGTAAGAATATAATGGAATGTCAAAATAAAATTAAAGGGTATGCTTATTTGCCAAAAATAGTAAATGATAAATTAACATTCTATTATCGTGCTTGTAAGCATCAAGAAAAGATAATAGATATAAATAAATATAAAAGTAATATTACTTTATATCAAACACAAGCTAATATATTAGACGCTAATGTAAAAAGTATTTATAGTAAAGATGCTAAAAGACTTGATACAATAGAATGGTTAACTAACTTTTTAAAGAACTATCCAGATAATAAAAAAGGTCTATATTTACATGGTAGTTTTGGTAGTGGTAAGAGTTATTTAATTACTGCAATATTAGTAGAATTAGCAAAAAAAGATGTTAAGAGTACAATTATATTTTGGCCAGAATTCTTAAGTGAATTAAAAAGTTATTTTGGTGATGATATAGGATATAAAAGAATTATGTATCAAATAAAAAATACACCAATTTTATTTATAGATGATATAGGAGCCGAAAATTTAACAGTTTGGTCTAGAGATGAAGTTTTATGTACAATACTTCAATATCGTATGGATAATAACTTAAAAACATTTTTCTCATCAAACTTAAGCATTGATGATTTAGAGAAACATTTAAGTATAACAAAAGATGGTAATGAAGTAGTAAAAGCAAGAAGAATAATTGAAAGAATTAAACAAATGACAGATGATATAGAATTAATTAGTAAAAACCTTAGAAGTAATTAGGAGAATTTTATATGAGCAGCGAAGAAATAATAGATAAAATCAAAAAAAATAAAAAAATTAAATATATAGATGAAATAACAAATAAATATGAATTTGATGATTTAGTACTTAAAGAAATTAATAAGATAGCTAGTGAGAGTCCTCTAAATATAAAAGAAAAAGATATTGAGTATATCTTTGATATGTTAAATTATTTAGAATCTCCATCTTCAATGTCAGAAAAAGAAAAAATCATTAAGAATTTATCTGTTATTTTAGAGCGCTGTAAAAAAAGAATTGAGAAAATATCAAATACTAAGAAAAATAAGAATAATTATACAATTAATACATTAAAAGACAAAATGACTGAGACAATTCAAAAACTAGATAAATTAGAAGTAAAAGATATGAAGAGTATTGTTTATTATAATTTCTTTAACTATCTAATTTATGAAACAAGAAATTTCTTCCAAGCAATTGATACTTTAAAAATATGTAATCAAGAATATAAATTAGTAAATGAAAAAAATGAATTACTATTAAATAAACTAATTGATACATATTTATATGAATTACTTAAAAAAGATAATAAAGAAAATATTTTATATTATGAAAAAATTATTAAATACTTTTTAGATTCACCTAATTTTTCAGTAGATAGAAGTGATAAAGCTACTATCATATATAAATTAAATACATATGTAACTGATATAAAAAATAGAATTTATAATGAAGATCAAAAGAAATTGATAATTTTTCATGTAAATGAGTTATTAGGTTTTATGTTAGGTAATAATAAGAAATTAGAAATTCAAAATGAATTATATAATATTACTGAAGAAGCAACTGATGAAGATTTAATTGAAATTCATCCAATAGTAGAAAAACTTCAAGAAGTCATAAATAATGATGAAAATTATGAATTTATTGATGATGGCAGCAATAGTATTCTTATGGGTGAAATATATAAATTAAAAATTAATAAAGCATTAAGAGGAAAAATAAGAGATATAGCTGAAAAAGTATTTGGATATATATATGAAGAAAATAAAAATAATAATTATAAAAAGCATTTAGATTATAAATATAATATCATTAAAAATGAGGATAAAGAATCAGATAATAGAATAGAAACTCATTCAGAAATAGATTATTATAATTATACTGATAAATTTGTTATTACTATAGATGGTAATGAAACATCAGTATTTGATGACGCTATATCATTAGAAAAAATACCTAATGGTAATACCATATTAGGAGTTTATCTTGCTGATGCCGCTGCTAGTGTAAAAAAAGGTAGTGAAATAGATAAGAATGCTTTAACTCTATCAGAAACAATATATGTACGTAATTCAAGCCATCTAATGTTACCTGATAGTATTACTAATAATTTATCATTAAATGATCAAGGTAAAAAAAGAACAATAGGATATTTCTTTGTATTTGATAATAAAATGCAATGTATTGATTTTCAGGTAAGAAGATGTTTAATAAAAGTAAGTGCCAATTTAAATTATGCACAAGCAGACAAATACTTAATGGAAAATAATATTAAAGATGAATTAAGTATTATTAAAGATATGTTAAATATATCTAATATAATAAGTTCAAAACATAAATTTAATAACAATGTTATTGATTGTATGGAAGTAAAAGATGAAGTGTCAGCAAAATTAATTGCCAATATTATGGTCTATACTAATTTTAAAATAGCTCAATATTTTAATAATAATAAAAGTATTCCATTCATATATAGAAATAATATATTTAGTATAGATGATAAATTTAAAAGAGATATTAGCAAGATTACAAGATCTGATTTTGAAATTAAAGAGATGATAGATCAAATGTGTTCCAATATATCTTCATGTTTCTATTCAATTGATAATCAAGGTCATTATAATTTAAATTTAGAAGCTTATTGTCAAGCAACTAACCCAATAAGAAATTATGCATCATTAGAAATTCAAAGAATAGTTGAAAGATATATAATAGATAAAAAAACATTTGAACCATCTATTAAAGAAACAAAAAGAATTAAAGATATATGTGAATATTTAAATAAAAGAATGGATTTAAATAGAGAATATATTGAAGAAGCTAAAAAAGTAAAAATATTGACAAAATAATATTTTGTGATAAACTTATTACATAAAGCAATGAATGAGACATGATTTATATAGTATTTTTATAGAGAGTTAAACAATGGTGAAAGTTTAATAAAAGAATATATAAATTACTACTCAGAAGCTGAACTCGAAAGAGATATCCGGTTATACCGTTACAATAAAATTAAGTTACAAGGTAGGATGGTACCGCGTTTTTACGCTCCTGATATCCTGATATATAGAAGTATATATAAGGGGTTTTTATTTTAAATAAATAGGAGGAATATTATGGAAAACATAAAAGAAAATGAAAAATTAAGTATTAAGAATCATTCATGTGCACATTTACTTGCTCAAGCAGTAAAACATTTATATCCTAATGCTAAATTCTGGGTAGGACCAGTAATTGAAGAAGGATTTTATTATGATATTGATTTAGGTGATAAAGTAATTACTGAAGATGATTTAGCTGCTATCGAAAAAGAAATGAAGAAAATATCTAAAGATGGTAAAAGAATAGTTCGCCATGAATTATCAAAAGAAGAAGCTTTAGAAATGTTTAAAGATGATGAGTATAAAATAGATTTAATTAGTAGAATGGATAGTAATGATACAGTTATATCTTGTTATACACAAGGAGATTTTACTGATCTTTGTCGTGGACCTCATGTTGAAACAGTAAAAGAATTAAAAAACTTTAAATTACTAAAAGTTAGTGGAGCTTATTGGAAAGGTGATTCCAATAATAAAATGCTTCAAAGAATATATGGTGTATGTTTTGATACAGAAGAAGAATTAAGTAATCATTTAGCAGCTTTAGAAGATGCAAAACAAAGAGATCATCGTAAAATAGGTAAAGATTTAAATATTTTCATGACTGATGATTTAGTTGGAAAGGGAATGCCATTATGGTTACCTAATGGAGCATTAATTAGAAAACAATTAGAAAATTATATATATGCTAAAGAACAAAAATTAGGATATCAACATGTATATACACCATGTGTTGGAACAGTTGGTTTATATAAAACATCTGGACACTGGGATCATTATAAAGAAAATATGTTCCCATCAATGAAAGTTGAAGATGAAGAATTTGTTTTAAGACCAATGAATTGTCCTCATCATATGTTAGTTTATGGTAATCATATTCATTCATATAGAGATTTACCAATTAAAATAGGAGAATTTGCTACTGATTTTAGATATGAAGCAAGTGGTGCTGTAAAAGGATTAGAAAGAGTTAGATGTATGTGTCAAAATGATGCTCACCTTTTTGTAACACCTGAACAAATAAAAGAAGAGTTTAAAGAAGTAGTAAATTTAATATTAGATGTTTATAAAGATTTTGGTATTGAAAATTACAAATTCAGATTATCATTAAGAGATCCAGAAGATAAAGAAAAATATTTTCCAGATGATGATATGTGGAATGAAGCAGAAGATAAATTAAGAAATGTATTAAATGAATTAGGATGTGAATATGTTGAAGCAATTGGCGAAGCAGCTTTCTATGGTCCTAAGTTAGATGTAGAAGTTAAACCAGCTGTAGGACCTGAAGTAACACTTTCTACATGTCAATTAGATTTCTTATTACCAAGAAGATTTGAATTATCATATATTGATAATAATGGTGAAAAGAAAACTCCTGTTGTTCTTCATAGAGCAATATTTGGTACATTTGATAGATTTACTGCATTTATTCTTGAAGAAACAAAAGGCATTTTACCAGTTTGGTTAGCACCAACTCAAATAAATATTTTACCAGTTAATAATGAATATCATTTAGAATATGCAAAAGAATTAAATAAATTATTAAGTAATGAAAATTTTAGAGTAGAATTAGATGATAGAGAAGAAAAAGTAGGATATCGTATGAGAGAATCAGTAATGAGAAAGATTCCATTTACTTTAGTTATTGGCCAAAATGAAGTAGACAATAAAACAATTAGTTATAGAAGATTTGGTTCTCAAGATACTACTACAGTTTCACAAGAAGAATTTATTAATTTAATTAAAGAAGAAATAGACAAGAAGAAATAAAATGAATAAATTAGAATTCAAAAAAGAATATTGTAAATTACTAAAAGAATTAAAACAAGCTACAACAATAGAACAAGAAGAATTAATAAAATCTAAAATAAAAGAATTTAGAGATAAATACTATGAGATGAGCTTACAAGAAAGATTTAATGAAATAGGTAATAGAAGAAAAAGATAGTTAAACTATCTTTTTTTGTAATATAAAATGATTTACTTAATATAATTAAATAGATAATGGAGGAATTTATGATAAATAAGAAAAATATTTGGTTTTTAACATTATTTAGTTTGATTTTAGTATTGAGTGTATATTATATAACAATGCCAAATGATTTACTTATTAGTAATAATAATAGTAAAGAAAAAACTGAAAAAACTGATATTGCTAATGAAGAAGTAAAAGAAAGTAGTATTTTAGTGGCACTTAGAGTAGATGCTGAAGAAGATTATTTAGAAGAATTAGAATCATTAAAAAATATATTAACTAATAATAGTACTAGTATTGAAGAAAAAAATAATGCTTTTGAACAAATGAAAAGTTTAAATAATGTAAAAAGTGAGCAAGAAGCATTAGAAAAAAATATAAAAGAACAATTGGGTTATGATTCGTTCATTAAAATAGATTCTGATCAAATACGAGTAGTAATTGATAAAAAAGAACATGATGTAAAAATAGCAAACTCAGTAATGCGCTTAATTCAAAGTAAATATAAAAATAAAATGTATATTACAGTCAAATTCCAAGGAGCATAGGCGATTTATTTCACAATACTCCTTTTTCTTCATAAAATAATATGAGATTATAAAGCCACCTTAGGAAGTGAGGAAAAATGAGTAAAGGAATATTAACAAAAAGAGAAAAAGAAGTATTTGATTTATTAATCAATAGTAAGACAACAATAGAAATAGCGACTATATTAAATATTAGTGAAAAAACAGTTAGAAATCATATCTTAAATGCTATGCAAAAATTAGGAGTTAAAGGTCGCGCTGCAGCTGTAGTAGAACTTTTAAAACTTAATGAAATTTCTTTATAAATCGCAATATTTGCGATTTATTTTCATATAATTAGTGAGGTGAACTATGATAAAAAAAATCATAACTAAGAAAATTATTATTACCACAATTGCTCTTTTTGCATTAGGTTTATTTTGCTTATTATCAGGCGATGGTAGAAATGAATTAAAAAATATTAATCAAGAATTAGAATATATATCTAAAGAAGTAGAAACACATGATATTTTTTTATTAGATTCAAATAATTATTTAGCTTTAACGCAAGTAATAGTAGATAATGAAGATAAAGTTAAACTAGCATATGAATTAGCAAATATATTAATTAAAGATGGTAGTGGAGAATCTAGAATTCCTAATGGTTTTAAAAGTGTAATATCATCAAATACTGTAATCAATAGTATTACATTAACGGATGATGTTATGAAAATAGATCTAACAAAAGACTTTTTAGAGACTACTAAAGAAATGGAAGATAAAGTAATTGAAAGTATTATATATACACTTACTTCAATAGAAGGAGTAAATAAAGTAATAATATTTAGTGATGGACAAATCCTTACTAAATTACCTTTAAATGGCAAAATATTACCTACAACATTTGATAGAACATATGGGATAAATAAAAAATATAATATAAATAGCATTCAAGATGTTGTAGGAATAACTGTATATTATATTAATGAACATAATAATAATTATTATTATGTTCCAGTAACAAGTTATCTAAATGATTCTAGAGATAGAATATCTATTATAGTGGATGAACTTAGTAATAATTTTACTTATATGAATGATCTAATGAGTTTTTTAAATGAAAATGTAAAATTAGAAAAATATGAAATAAAAGAAGATAAAATGATTTTAGAATTTAATGATGCTATTTTTAATAGTATAAGTGAAAAAGATATATTAGAAGAGGTAGTATATACAATTACTTTATCTATAAAAGATAATTATCAAGTAAAACAAGTATCTTTCCAAGTTGAAAATGAAGAAATTTTAACAAAAACTATTGAATAATTTTTACCTATGTAGTATAATTTAACTTGTTCAAGTGAGCAAGTTGTCTCAGTAGCTCAGCTGGATAGAGCAATGCCCTTCTAAGGCAGCGGTCGGGGGTTCGAATCCCTCCTGGGACACCATTAATAAATTTGTTCGAATTATTCGAACTTTTAATACATGAATCAATCAATTATGATTGGTTCTTTTTGTATACTAAATTTCAAAACTATTTACACTACCTTTGTTATAAAACTTGAAAAAAATATAAATATATAGTATTATTTAAGTAGATAATATGAAGCATAAATAAGGAGAATAGAAGAATGAAGAATAAAAAAGGTTTTACATTAATAGAACTTTTAGCAGTTATACTAATATTAGGAATAATTGCATTAAT
>DAOPJC010000030.1:0-11060 GCA_035399485.1 Bacilli bacterium | reverse complement strand
GATTTTAAAGTTTTAGAAACAACATATAATAATCAAAATACAATTTTTAAATATAGTTATAATAATAATGAATATAGTGTAAATAGCTCTTTATTAGGTGATTATAATGTCTATAATATGCTTAGTTGTATTGCAGTATTAACATTAATGAATATTAATATTAATGATATTTTAAAAAATATACCTTTACTTAAAAGTGCTGATGGAAGATTAGATATAGTTAAATATGATACTAATAGTATTATTGTTGATTATGCTCATACACCAGACGCTATTTCAAAAGTAATAAGCGCAATCAAACCAATAACAAAAGGTAATTTATATACTGTGTTTGGTTGTACAGGTGATCGTGATAGAACAAAAAGACCAATAATGATGAATATAGTAACAAGTAATTGTAAATATGCTATTGTTACAATGGATGATCCACATAATGAAGATCCTATGCATGTAGTAGATGATATGTTGGAAAATAATAAGAATAATAATTATGAAGTTATTATTAATAGAGGAGACGCTATTAAAAAAGGTATATCTCTTTTAGAGGAAAATGATTCATTATTAGTATTAGGAAAAGGTCATGAAGAATTTATTATTTATGGTAAAGAAAGAATACCATTTAATGATAAAAAAGAAATAGAGAAAATTATAAAAGAATTAGAAAAATAACAAATATAAGACATTCACATATTATATATGGGGGTGTTTTTTTTGAATATAAAAGATAATTCAAAAAAAATTAATAAAGGAGATATATTTATAGCGCTAGATAAAGGGCATAATTATATAGATGATGCTATTAAAAATGGAGCATCTTTAATAATCGCAGAATATGGTAATTATAGTGCTAAAACTTTAATAGTTAAAAATACTAGAAAATATTTAATTAAATACTTAAAAGATACTTATTATAATGAAATAAAAGATATGAATATTATAGGAATTACTGGAACTAATGGTAAAACAACAACAGCATATCTAATATATCAAGCTTTAAATCTATTAGGTGATAAATGCGCATATATAGGAACAATAGGATTTTATATAAATGATAAAGTAAGAGATTTAAATAATACAACACCAGATTTAATAGACTTATATGAAATGATATTAGAAGCAAAAAAAGAGGGATGTACTAATATAGTTATGGAAGTTAGTAGTCATTCTTTAGATCAAAGAAGAGTAGATGCAATTAAATTTAATTATGCTTTATTTACTAATTTAACAAAAGAACATTTAAATTATCATAAAGATATGAATAAATATTTTAAAGCTAAGAAAAGGCTTCTTAAATTATTAAAGAATAATGGAAAAATAATAATTAATGATGATGATAAATATTTTAAGAAGATAAAAAGAAAATCAATAAGAATAGGCTTTAATAGTAAATATAAAATAAGTGATTATAAAATTAAAAATAATACTTCATTTATTTTTAATAATAAAAAATATAATATGAAATTACTTGGTATATATAATGTTTATAATATGAGTTTTTGTATTAAAGTATTAGAATGTATGGGATATAATAATTTAAACAAAATAATAAAGAAATTGGATCCACCTAGTGGGCGAATGGAAATAGTTAAATATAGAAATAATAGTATTATTATTGATTATGCACATACACCAGATGCTGTAACTAAAATAATTAGTGCAGTTAGAGAATTTTCTAAAAATAAAATTTATATTATTATTGGTTGTGGTGGTAATAGAGATATTTCAAAAAGACCATTAATGGCAGAAATAGCAACTTCATTATCAGATTATGTTATATTTACAAGTGATAATCCAAGATTCGAAAATCCTTTATCAATATTAGATGATATGACAAATAAATTAGAAAATAATAATTACGAAATAGTTGTAAATAGAAAGGATGCTATAAAAAAAGGTATACATTTACTAAATAATAATGATATACTATTATTACTAGGTAAAGGCCATGAAAGATATCAAATTATTGAAGATAAGAAGATATATTTTAGTGATCTTGAAGAAGTAGAATTAAATATTAGGAGATGATTTTGTGTTAATTTTAGCAAAAGCAATGTTAGCAATGATGATAGGATTTATTAGTTCAGTAATATTTGGACTTATATTAATACCTATACTTAAAAAAATTAAAGTAAGACAAAAAATAAGTGTATTTTTACAAAAGAAGCATTCAAAGAAAGATGGTACACCTACAATGGGGGGATTAATCTTTATACTTCCTACAATATTTACTGTAATTATATTATTATTAATGAATAAAATAGAATTTACAGATAATTTATTTATAGTATTATTTGTCTTTGTGGCATATGCTATTTTAGGATTTATAGATGATTATTTAATTATTAAAAGGCATTCAAATGAAGGGTTAACTGAAATTCAAAAACTGTTTGGACAAATAGTAATAGCTTTAGTATTCTTCTTCATATTTATGAAAACAGGTAATGATCCATCATTTAATGTTCATACATTAGGAATTGATATTAACTTAGGATGGTTCTATGGAATATTTATCTTATTCTTATTAGTAGCAGGTAGTAACGCTGTCAATATTACTGATGGTTTAGATGGCTTAGCTGGTGGTTTATCAGCAATTGCTTTCTTAGCATTTGGTTTAATATCATGGAATGCTGCTTATACAGCAGGTAGTCCTGATATAGCTGTATTCTGTTTTATATTATTAGGATCTTTATTAGGATTTTTAGTATTTAATACATATCCAGCAAGAGTGTTTATGGGTGATACAGGTTCTTTATCCTTAGGAGCTACATTAGCTTCTATAGCCATCTTAACAAATCATGAAATTACATTTATAGTAGTAGCAGGTGTATTCATTATTGAAACATTAGCTTCTGCATTACAAATGATATGGATAATGTGTTTTCATAAAAAGTTACTTTTAATGGCACCACTTCATCATCATTTTGAAAAACTTGGATATGATGAAAGAGATATAGTAAAAGGATTTTGGATAGTAGGTTTAATACTTGCTATGGCAGCAGTATTATTTAGTGTTTGGATATAAATTTTGTTAAAAAAAAGATAAAATATGATATACTTTAAGTGGAGGGATAGTTATGATATATGTTTTAGTTGTATTAGGTTTAATTATACTTGCTTCAATTAAGCAAATTAATCAATACGAAAGAGGATTATTATTCTCATTTGGTAAATTTAGAAAGGTACTTAATCCAGGTTGGGTATTAGTATTACCAATTATTCAATTTTATAGAAAAGTAGATATAAGAACAAAGGCTGTAGATGTTCCTGAACAAGAAACAATTACAAAAGATAATGTATCTATTAAAATCAACGCTGTAATTTATTACAAAGTATTTGATGCTGGAAAAGCTATTTGTGAAGTAGAAGATTTCTACTATGCAGTTAGTCAACTTGCTCAAACTACAATGCGTAATATTGTAGGTTCAGTTACACTTGATGAATTATTAAGTGAAAGAGAAAAAATCTCTGCTGAAATTTGTACTGTAATTGATAAAGCTACAGATGCTTGGGGAATTAAAGTAGAAAACGTTGAATTAAAAGATGTTTCTTTACCAGAAGAAATGAAGAGAGTTATTGCTAAAGCTGCAGAAGCTGCTCGTGAAAAAGCTGCTGTTATTACAAAAGCTGAAGGAGAAGTTGAAGCTGCTGAAAACTTAGCAAAAGCTGCTAATGTTATGGGTAATACTCCAGGAGCATTACACTTAAGAACTTTAGCAACACTTAATGATTTAAGTTCTGATCAATCTAATACAGTAATTTTTGCTTTACCAGTTGAAGTATTACATGCTTTAGAAGGTTTAGGAAATAATAAAAAATAGGGTTTATTAAACCTTATTTTTTTGTTATAATTTAAATAGGTGATAATATGAAAAAGAATAAAGGATTTACATTAATAGAATTAATCGCAATTATTGTCTTATTAGGTTTATTAGCTTTAATAGTAGTACCAAAAGTTAAAGATATTATTGAAACATCAAGAGAAAAAGCTTTAGAAGAACAAATAGGTAGAATAGAAGAAGAAGCAAAGAAATATGCTTTGGAAATAATAAATGATATTCCAGAAAATGAATTAGGATTCTATATAAGTCTAGATGATTTAAAAGATAATGGATATTTGGAAGATAAAGATATTATTGATCCAACCAATAAAGAAAAAATGACTGGATGTGTAGTTGTTAAATATATAGAGTCAGATGATAAATATACATATAATTATCAAACTGATTGTTCAGAATAGTTTGACTTTTATATTTAAAAGTAATATAATTTGTTTATCAATGCGATGATGGCTTGGAAACCGGAGTAATATGTAAGAGTGATTCTTCTAGAATAAGTAAGGTGGAACCGTCCAATAGGACCCTTACAATCCTAGGAGTTTTTATTTTTTAAGGAGGAAATAATATGGAAATGGAAAAAATAGTTAATTTATGTAAACAATATGGATTTGTATTCCAAGGAAGTGAAGTATATGGTGGATTTGCTAATACATGGGATTTTGGACCTGTAGGAGTAGAACTTAAAAACAATGTTAAAAAAGCATGGTGGAAAAGATTTGTTCAAGAAGATCCTAAAACTTATGGTGTAGATGCTGCAATTCTTATGAACCCAAAAACTTGGGAAGCTTCTGGACATGTTGGATCATTTAGTGATCCAAAAATGGATTGTAAAAAATGTAAACAAAGATTTAGAGCAGATAATTTAATAGAAGAATTTTCAAAAGGTGAAGTTGCTGCTGAAGGTATGACTAATGAAGAAATGCAACAATATATAAGTGATAATCATATTACTTGTCCTAGTTGTAAAGGATTTGATTGGTCTGAAATAAAACAATTTAAATTAATGTTTGAAACAAGTAGAGGAACAGTTGAAGGTGAAAAAGATACAGTTTATTTAAGACCTGAGACTTGCCAAGGAGAATATGTTAATTTCTTAAATGTTCAAAGAACAACAAGAGCAAAATTACCATTTGCTATTGCACAAATAGGTAAAAGTTTTAGAAATGAAATAACACCTGGTAATTTCTTATTTAGAACTATTGAATTTGAACAAATGGAATTACAAAAATTCTGCAAAAATGAAGATAGTATGAATATATATGAAGATTATAAGAAAAGAGCTCTATCATTTATTAATGATTTAGGATTACCACTTGATAAATTAAGATACCATGATCATGATAAATTAGCTCACTATGCTAAAGCTGCTTGTGATATTCAATATAAATTTCCAATAGGTTGGGAAGAATTAAATGGTATTCATCATCGTGGTACTTGGGATTTATCAAGACATTCAGAATTTTCAGGTAAACCAATGGAATACTTAGATCCTGAAACTAATGAAAAATATATTCCAACAGTTATTGAATATTCAATAGGTGCTGATAGATTAACACTTGCTTTATTATGTGAAGCATATGAAGAAGAAACTTTAAAAGATGGTACAACAAGAGAAGTAATGCATTTCCATCCTTCTTTAGCTCCTTATAAAGTTGCATTTTTACCACTTATTAAGAAAAATCATAGTGAAAAAGCTATGGAAATATATAATTTATTATCTAAATATTTTATGTGTACATATGATGATACAGCTAATATAGGTAAACGTTATAGAAGAGAAGATGTAATAGGTACCCCATATTGTGTTACTATTGATGATGAAACATTAAATAATAATACAGTAACAATAAGAGATCGTGATACAATGGAACAAATTACATTAAACGTTGATGAATTAGTAAAATATATCGAAGATAAGATAAGATTTTAATTAATCATGAAAATAAGAAACTAAGTTTCTTATTTTTTTTATACTACTTACAAAAATCTCTTTTATTTTTTATTAAATTGTGCTAAAATTTATATAGAATGATATTATGTTTATAATGAGGAGGAATAACAATGGGTTTAATTAAGAAATTTTTCAATAATGATGAAGAAAATTATAGTGCTAATACAACAAGTGAGGAATATTATAGTATTAAAACAGAAGATACTTTAGATGAATCTGGAAAGAGTAGAATGATTCTTTTAGAGCCAAGAGCTTACTCAGAATCATATCAAATAATAGATCATTTAAAATCTAGAAATCCTGTTGTAGTAAACTTAAAGAGAGTTACAGCTACACAAGCAAAAAGAATTATGGATGTTTTAAATGGAGCAGCATATGCTATTGGTGGGGATATTCAAAAAATAGGTGGAGGAATATTCTTATGTACACCTAACAATGTCAATATTCAAGGTAAAATAACTGACGAGAATGACAAAAAAGACGCAGAAAAAGAAGAACAAGACGTAGAATGGTAAAATAATTGAAATTAATATAAAACTGTGCTACAATACTACGTAGCGCCTGATGAGGTGAGTTTATGGATAAATTTAATCGTGCACTTCATGGCTATGATCCAGATGAGGTTAATGCTTTCTTAGACCAAGTAATTAATCATGTGGAAAAAATGGTTGATGAAATAAAAGTTAAGGATGCTAAGATTAAGAAATTAGAAGCAGAAATTAATAGTAGTGCTAATGTTAGAGAAAAACTAGCACAATATGAGAGAATGGAAAAGACAATGAATAGTACTCTTTTCATAGCTCAAAAAACTTCTGATCAAATCAAAAGCAATGCTTATCGTGAAAGTGAATTAATTGTGGATGATGCTAAGAAGAACGCAAATAGAATCGTAAACGAATCTTTATTAAAGGCTGAAAAAATAGAAAATGAAGCAATAACTTTGAAAAGAAATGTAACTGTATATAAGAGACGCTTAAAGAACATAATCGAAGAGCAACTTAATATGGTTGATGAAATTGAAAAAGTAGATTTTTAAAACAAATGATGGAGACGTTATATAACAAATTCGTGTAGAGAGATTAGTGGTTGGTGAAAACTAATTTGAATAGTTTATATATGTATCACTCTTGATGTGTAATAACCGGTAACGCGTTATAGTTTTAAGGTTAGTATTAATACTAATAAATTAAGGTGGTACCACGTAATCACGTCCTTATATGGATGTGATTTTTTTGTTTTTATAGGGAGGTAAATATGAAAAAGTTTGAAGAATTAGATAAAAGATTAACAAGTGAGGTTGAAAATGATATTTCTACTAAATGGGAAGAAATGAACATATTAGAAGAAACAATTAATAATCGTAATAATAAAGAAAATTTTGTTTTCTATGATGGACCAGCAACTGCTAATGGTATGCCAGGTATTCACCATATGTTAGCCAAACTTTTAAAGGATACTTTTTGTAAGTATAAAACTATGCAAGGATATAAAGTACTTAGAAAAGTAGGTTGGGATACTCATGGACTTCCAGTAGAAGTACAAGTAGAAAAAGAATTAGGATTTAATGGTAAAGGCGATATTGAAAAATATGGTATAAAAGAATTTAATGAAAAATGTCGTGAAAGTGTTTGGAAAAATGAGGCTGCTTTCAAAGACTTTACAAATAAAATGGGTCAATTTATTGATTTAAAAAATCCATATATTACATATGATAATAATTATATTGAAACAGAATGGTGGATTTTAAAAAAATATTTTGATGCCGGTTTAATTTATGATGGATTAAAAATAGTACCATTTTGTCCTCGTTGTGGTACAGGGTTAGCTTCACATGAAGTAGCTCAAGGATATAAGAGTATATCAGTAAATACTGTATATGTACCATTTAAAGTAAAAAGTATGGATAACACATATTTGTTAATTTGGACAACTACTCCATGGACTTTAATGGCTAATGTTGCTACTTGTGTAAATCCTAATATGACATACTTAAAAGTAAATTCTAAAGGATATAATTTTATTCTTGCTGAGTCTTTAGCAACTAAAGTATTAGGCGAAGACTTTGAAGTACTAGAAAAATATAAAGGAACTGACTTAGAAGGATTAGAATATGAACAATTCTTACCTTTTATGGAAGTAAATAAAAAAGCTTTCTTTGTTACTTGTGATGATTATGTAACTGCAGAAGATGGAACAGGTATTGTTCATATTGCTCCAGCCTTTGGTCAAGATGACTATGAAGTAGGTTTAAAATATAACTTACCAGTATTAAATCCTGTTAATGAAGAGGGTAAATATACTTGTGGACTATGGGAAGGTAGATTTGTAGTAGATCCTGAACTTGAAATTGAAATAATCAAATATTTAGCAAGTCAAGATAAGCTATTTAAAAAACAAAAAATGGAACATGACTATCCACATTGCTGGAGATGTAAAACTCCTTTAATTTACTATTCAAAACCAAGTTTATATATAAAAGTAACTGCATATAAAGATAAAATTATTGAAGAAAATAATAAAATTAATTGGCATCCAGATTATGTTGGTGAAAAACGTTTTGGTAATTGGTTAGAAAATATGAATGATTGGGCTATTTCAAGAAATAGATACTGGGGAACACCAATTCCTTTATGGAGATGTTCTTGTGGTCATGATGAAATGATAGGTTCAAGAAAAGAATTAGTAGAAAAATCTATTGAAAAAATAGATGAAAATATTGAATTACATAGACCTTATGTTGATGATATTCATATAAAATGCCCTGAATGTGGTAAAAATATGACTAGAGTAAAAGATGTTATGGATTGCTGGTTTGATAGTGGAGCAATGCCTTTTGCACAATATCATTATCCATTTGAAAATAAAGAATTATTTGAATCACAATACCCAGCTGACTTTATATCAGAAGGAATTGATCAAACAAGAGGTTGGTTCTATTCATTACTTGTTATTTCAACATTCGTAATGGGTAAGAGTTCATACAAAAATGTTTTAGTAAATGATTTATTATTAGATAAATATGGTCAAAAAATGCATAAATCAAAAGGAAATGCAGTTGAACCATTTACTGTACTTAAGAATTATGGAGCAGACGCTACAAGATGGTATATGCTTTATACATCACCAGTATGGACACCACTTAAATTTGATGAAGATGGTATTAAAGAAATTAATTCTAAATTCTTTAATACAATTAAGAATACATATACTTTCTTTGAAATGTATGCTAATGCTGATGGTGTTGATCCAAGAGAATATAAAGTTGATTATGATAATTTAGAAGAAATTGATAAATGGTTATTATCTAAATATAATAAATTAGTTAAATCTGTAACAGAATCATTTGAAGAATATGATTTAAATAAAGTAGTTAAAGAAATAACTAACTTTGTAGCAGAAGATTTATCTAACTGGTATATTAGAAGAAATAGAAGAAGATTCTGGTCTTCAACTTTAGATAATAGTAAGAAAGCTGTATATCAAACTACATATGAAGTATTATCTGGATTATGTAAATTAATCGCACCAATCGCACCATTTACTAGTGAAGAAATATATACTAAATTAACAAATGAAAAATCTGTTCATTTAGCTGATTATCCAAAATATGATGAAAAAATGGTTAATGAACATATTGAAGAAAGAATGGATTTAGTAAGAGATTTAATTTCAATAGGTAGAAATGCTAGAGAAGATGCTAAAATTAAAGTTAGACAACCAATTAGTGAAATTTTAATTGATGCAACTAGTGAAAATATAATTAGTGATTTAGTTTCATTAATAGAAGAAGAATTAAATGTTAAAGAAGTAGTATTTACTAAAGATATAAATTCTTATATGAATTTCTTAGTAAAACCAAACTTTAAAGTAGCAGGACCAGTATTTGGACCTAAAATTAAATTTTTAACTACTACATTAGAAAATTTAGATATAAAAGAAATAAATAAATTACAAAATAATGAAGAAATAGTAGTTAATATTGATAATGAAGAATTTACTATCAATAAAGATATGGTTGATATTAGAATATCAGCAAAAGATGGTTTTGATGTTGCTATGGATAATAATCATTTTGTTATCTTAAATACTGAACTTACAAAAGAATTAATTGAAGAAGGAATAGCTCGTGAGTTTATTTCTAAAATTCAAAATATGCGTAAGACAAAAGATTATAATATTGTAGATAGAATAGTTATATATTATAATGGTGATAAAGAAGTAGAAGATACTGTTGATTCACAAAAAGAATTCATTATGAAAGAAACATTAGCAACTGATATTATTAAAAAAGATAATCTAAGTGAAAGCTTTGATCTTAATGGTCATGAAACTTATTTAGATACTGAAAAATAACAAAAAAAGGTTAGAAATTCTAACCTTTTTTATTTAATTAATTAAATAAAAAAACTACTTATAATTAAGCAGCTTTTTTTAATGTTCTAAGTTCTCTAGAAGTCATAATAACAGTTTCACCGTTATCTAATTTTACTTTTTGATAATTAGGTTTTTGTGCATGCTTTGTAGTATTACAAGCATGTGATCTTCTATTTCCAAATAATGGAGTTGTGTTTGTTACTTTTTTTGCCATAATAATCCTCCTTACAAAATTCGAATTTTGTTCCACGCTATATAACTTTATCATATATTTAAAAATATGTCAAACATTTTGACTAAAATGTTTTATAAAAATTAGTTTTATTATAATATAAAATATGATAAAATTATCTTAGGGGAGGTGAACTTATGTATGCACCACTTTATATAAAAACAAATAACTCATTATTAGAGAGTATGATTCAAATAAATGAATTGATAGACTATGCTAAAAGTAATGGAATAAAAGCCTTAACAATAACTGATAATCGTATGTATGGGGTTATGGAGTTTTACAAAGCTTGTCTTAAAAATGATATTAAACCTATAATAGGTTTAGAAGTAACTATGACTAATAAAATAGTACTATATGCAATGAATAATAATGGATATAAAAATTTATTAAAATTATCTACCATTCAATCTGAAAGAGAATTAACTGTAGATGAATTAAAAAAATATAATGATGGTTTAATATGTATTTTGCCTTATGAATCTAATTTATTATATGATGAATATAAATTAATATATAAAGATATTTATAATTCTTATCGTAATAAAGAAGAAAGAGAAAATATTACTAATAATAAAAAAATATATATGAATGAAGTATTATATATTAATAAAAAAGATAGTGAATATATTAAATACTTATATGGCATTAAAGATGGTATTTTAGT
>DAOPJC010000029.1:0-11889 GCA_035399485.1 Bacilli bacterium | reverse complement strand
GGAGCAAGCGTTACTCTTGCACCTTTTTTATTAATATTAGCTAAATAATTACTTACAACATTACTTGTTAACATTGCGCCAAATAAAGCTGTCATAGCAATTAAAGTATAAAATTCAATAACTGTATAATCAGTATTTGATTTAGATTTGTCTACTAAATAAGTTTTATTACTATTTAAATCTTTAATTACATTATTATATATTTCTTGTGCATTAACACTTTTTCCATTTTTCATTTCTGTTTCAATGTTGTATTTAATCATATTAGTAGCTAAATTTTCATATTCATATATTTGATCAATAACATATTTAGTTATTGTTTGATTAATACCATTTTCTTTAATTACAACTTTTGTATCTTTATCTCTTACAATATATGCTGATATTTTTTTATCTGTTAATAAAGTAGTTAAAGTTTCTTCATCATCATATTTTATTTTAAATAAATATGAATCACTATTTTTATCGCTTAATTCTTTTAAAGTAGTAGTTAAAGCATTATCCTCTTGATAAGCTTCATTATCAACTACTCCAATATCTATTGTAGTTAATTTTTCAGAATCATAAATATTAGAGAAAGCTACATTAAACATAGTCCCTAATAATATTGGCCACATTATTGTCCAAAATATTAAAGCTTTATTTTTTAATAAAACTTTAAAAGAGTACTTAAAATTATGAAAAAACATTAATCTCTTAATTCCTTTCCAGTTAATTCTAAGAATACATCATTTAATGTAGGCAATTCTGAAAAGATACGATTATATTTAATTTTATTATCTTTCATATAATCTACTAAATTACTCAAATTATGAGTTCCTTTACTATAACAAATAGATAAATCTTTATCTGATACTATTGCTTCAGTAACATGTTTCATATTTGAAATTTCTTCTAAACATCTATCACTTATACCAGTCTCTAATTCTACTGTTATTTTTTCTTCAATATTTACTAAAGTCTTTAATTCTTCTTTTGTTCCTTCAGCAATTATTTTTCCTTTATCTAGAATAATTATATGATTACAAAGTTGTTCTACTTCTTCCATATAATGAGTTGTATAAACTATAGTAGCTCCTGCTTCATTAAGTTTTTTAATACCAGTTAGTATATTATTTCTACTTTGTGGATCAACTGCTACAGTTGGCTCATCTAAAAATATTAATTCTGGTTTATGAGCTATTCCACAAGCTATTTTTAATCTTCTAAGTAGACCACCTGATAATTGTTTTGGATAAAATTTCTTAAAATCATTTAATCATACTAAATCAATTGCTTCTAAAACATATTGTTTTCTAATTTTTTTATCAGTAATATATAATCCACAAAAATAATCAATATTTTCAATTACAGTTAATTCACTAAATACTGCTACATCTTGAAAAATTACTCCTATTTTTCTTTTAATAGCATAATTATCTGGAGTCATTTCTTCACCAAATAGTTTTATTTTTCCATTATCAAATTTTAATAATGATAATAAACAATTAATAGTTGTACTTTTACCAGATCCATTAGGTCCTAATAAGCCTAATATCTCTCCCTCTTTTACTTCAAAAGATAAGTTATCAATTGCTTTTAATTCTTTATAACTTTTTGTTAAATCTTTAACTTCTATTACTTTCTTCATATCCTCACCTCAAACATTAATATAATAATTATACTATAAAATGCAAAAATTATTAATTTTTTATAGCATTATTTACATTTTTTCATAGATTATTATAGAATGGAGGATTACATGATAACATATATTACTAATTTAAATCCTACTATTCAAGCTTTAATTGCAGGTATATTTACTTACAGTATCACTGCACTTGGAGCTTCAATAGTTTTCTTTTTTAGAAAAGATAATAAAAATATGATGGACATTATGTTATCAATAGCGTCTGGTGTAATGATAGCAGCTTCTTTCTTCTCATTACTTCTTCCATCAGTAGAAATGGCTGAGAACTTAAAAATTACCACTTGGTTAATTGTAAGTTTAGGAACATTATCTGGTGGAATATTTATTGTCTTAGGTGATTATGTATTTAATAAAATAAATAAAAAAATTAATAATAGTAGAAAAAGATGCTTGTTATTAATCATTTCAATAACATTACATAATATCCCTGAAGGCCTCGCAATTGGTGTTGCTTTTGGTTCAATTGTTTATAATCTTGATAGTGTTACTCTACTATCTGCTTGGATGCTCGCGATTGGTATAGGAATACAAAACTTTCCTGAAGGTGCCGCAATTAGTTTGCCATTAAGAAGAGAAAAAATATCTAAAGGTAAATCATTCTTCTATGGTCAAATAAGTGGCATTGTTGAACCTATAGCTAGTTTTATTGGAGCATTAATAGTAATTAAAATTAGATATCTATTGCCTTTCTTTCTTGCATTTGCTGCTGGAGCTATGCTTTATGTAGTCGCTGTTGAATTAATACCAGAAAGTCAAAAAAATAAGAATAAAAATCTAATGGCATATTTTTTCTTAATTGGCTTTGTAATTATGATGATTCTAGATATTGCATTAGGATAAAATCAAATAATTTTATATTTGATTTTATTATTTTTTTAAAAAAAGTTATTGACATAATAATATTTTATAGTATAATTAAAAGTGCCTACAAATTGCGGGTGTAGTTCAATGGTAGAACTCCAGCCTTCCAAGCTGATAACGTGGGTCCGATTCCCATCACCCGCTCCATAAAGGAGCTTAACTCAGTATTACTGAGTTTTTTTATGTCTTAAAACATGTTATCAACTTGTTTTAGAGTTCTACTACTCATTTTAGGAGTTATTTTAACAAAATCATTGAACCTTCCATCTTTATTATTTATATAATATTATTACTTTTATATAATAGAATATGTTCAAATAAATTAAACCATTTTATTTGAACACAGTATCTACACTTTTCATATTTAGGATTATTCTTTAAATTTCTACTTTGCGGTTGAATATATAATGCACCAGCATGTAATCCTGTTGTTGATATATTTTTTAATCCATAAATTATTTTTATTATATCCTCTTTTTTCAAGTAAAAAAAATCATCTATTTTTCCACTAATCAGTAAATCAATATCATAATTTGAATTTCTTCCTCTCAATACGAATCTTTCAATAAATTTATATAACAATTTGTCAGAATTAAATAATTCATTTAATAAATTTATATCGTTTTGACTTGTTTTTTTGTACTCATTTACACTTTTTCTATTAGTTCCTTTTCCATTAATTGTTCCATCTGCATAATGATATTTTAAATACAATATAATATATTCTCTTGAAACATTATTTTTGATTAAAAAATTAACAAACTCACTAATGGGTTCCATATGTACAGAATTCTTATCACCTATTTTTAAGCTAACTCTTTTTTGTACATTTTTTATTGTTATAAAAATATCTGTTTTTTCAGGCTTTTGATTTTTAGTACAATATACTATATCATCTTTGGTAATATTTTCAAAAAGATCAAAAAGCATTTCTTGAAATAGCAAATTTAATTCTCCTACTCTTTTATTATCAATATAATTAACAAATATAATTTCATTTTTTACTCCTTTATTTATCATGATAATTATCACCTCATAAATATTATTATTCATAAATTATTGAAATCCTTTTTTTAAAATACATATTGATAAATTTAAACAAATAAACTCAAACTATTATAGTTTGAGTTTATTTTATTACTTACAATAATTTACTATATTATCTTCATCATAAGATTGGTTTTTCATTACTTTATAATATTCATTTTTAGTATCTCTATCACATCTAACAACATCATAGAATGGTGTATCATAATAAATTGTTGTTTCAGCTGTAATTGTATATATTGAAAATCTTGGTGCTTGTTTTACATTAACTACACTTATATAATCAATAATAAATAACATAGAAACAAATAAGATGAAATAACCAAAATTAAATATTAATCTCTTTAAATGAGTTAATTTAATAGTAAATCTAGAAATACCTATTAAAGATATTATACATCCAAATACTGAATATATACTTCCCCAACTACTTTCACTTGGAAATATAGTCATTGCTATTATAGAAATCATTATTCCAAATACAATTAATATAATACCAATTAAACTATTTTTTTCTGATACTTTTTTATTTGTATAATCAATTGTACTAATAATATTTTCTTCTAATTTTTCTTGATATTTATCTTTTTCTACTCTTTCTCCACTTATTAAATCATTAATTGAAATATCTAATATTTCATATAATGGTTTAAATAAAGATAAATCTGGCATATTTCTTCCATTCTCCCAATTACTAATTGATTTATCAGTAACTCCTAATTTTTCAGCTAATTCTGATTGCGTTAGTTTTTTTGTCTTTCGACATTCAAAAATAAATTTACCAATTCTTTCTTGATTCATAATAATCTCTCCCTTTCATGTCTCATTATGCACTATTTCAATATAATTTAACAGGAAACGTTACTAGAGTTATTAACTCTAGATATGCTGTATAAATATTATAATATTATTTCATTATTTTCTTCTGCAACTGCAGAATTATTAAATAATTGTTTTGCTTCTTCTAAATATAATTGCTTCTCTTCTTCTGGCCAAAAATGTGTTAGTAATAACTTCTTAACATTAGCTGATTTTGCTAACATAGCAGCATCATATGCAGTCATATGCATATGATTATTACTATTATGTTTCTTCAAAAAACTACTTTCGCAAATTAGTAAATCAGCATCTTTACAAAACTCTATTAATTTTTCAAAATTAGTAGTACCAATATCAGATGTATAAACAATTTTAAAATCTTCGTTTTCTAATTTAACCATAAAAGATTCTATCATATGAGATTTATTATCTTCAAAAGTTATTTTTAAATCTTCAATATTATAAGAATAATTATTTATTATATTTATATATTCTGCATAACTCTCCTTAGTAGAAGTAATTGATTCTTTATGAAAGTTAATATCATTATTAGGTAACATAATTTTAATTTTATTATTAAGCATTCCTAAATTATGATAAACATATGATGCTAATTGAATAGACCCAATATCACTAAAGTGATCTTGATGATAATGAGTAATAACGACATTTAAATTTTCTAAATCATTAGGAAAATTTAAAAATCTTGTTATTCCATTTCCACAGTCTAAAAGTATTTTTTGATCATTATATTTAATTAGGAAACCTGGACAATTCATATTATTTTTAGGATATGGTGATATTGTTCCAAGAGGAATAATTACTATTTTATTCATTTTATCAAGCTCCTTATAAATATATTATATCTCATTATTAATATTGAGCAAATAAAAAAGATCAACTATGATCTTTTTTATAAATTTACTATGCTGTAATTGAGCCTACTATAGTAACAGTTGTTATTCCATTTCCTAAAGAAGTTGCAGCTGGTACTGAAATAGTTTTTGTAGTAGATGTTGGTAATATTAATAAATTATCTGCACTTAAAGAATAATCTGTTGTATCAAAAGTAGTTTGTACTCCATTTGTTTCTGATGTTACAGTTTGAATTACAAAATTTTCTGGAAGATTATCTCTAACAACTACATTAGTAGCAGTTATATTACCAGAATTTTCTAATCTAAATGTATATGTTAATGTATCTCCTACTGAAATGTTTTCTTTATCTACACTTTTTGTAATTCTTACATCAGCATAATTAGCTTTTGGAATAGTTAAACTAGGTGTTGGAGTAACAGTTATTGTAGTACCTGAGGCAGAAGTTTCATGACCTACAACAGCTGCTTCATTAGTTATTTCTGTTATAGTACTATCTATATCATTAATAACTTTTGCTACATATGAGAATACTACTACTTCTCCTGCTTCTAATGGATCAGGAATAGTTAAAGTAAGTGGTGCTTCACTAGTAGGAGTTACGCTAGTAAAAACTCCATTTCTTAGCATTCTTGCACTGTTTGCAATATATGTTAATAATCTAGTTGTATTACCTCCTAAATTATCTTGTATTGAAACTGCATATAATGGATCAGTACCTGTGTTTTCTACTCTCACATTAAAAGTAATATTTTCTCCTGGCCTCCATGTGCTATTATTAGATGTTTTGCTTGCTATCAAACTAAATGTTTCCTCTAAATTTGTTACTGCTGTATTTGAAGCAGCAGTATCAGTTATAGAACCATATTTATATGATATATTTGCCGAATTATTAATTGTAATTGCCATATTCTTTCTCCTTTCATAATAATGAATATATTTTCATTCAAAATAATATATGTTTTTATAATAATTGGAGTCACTATAAATATCACAAAGATAATAAAAAAAGAGAATATTATTCTCTTTTATTTTACTAATACTTTGCTCTTTTCTTTTTCATATGGAGTAAATTCTAAATCAAAATATGTATAATAATTACCACCTTTTGAAATACTTAAATACTCATTAATTTTATTATTTGCTAAAGAAGAAATATCACTAATTCTTTTATTTTCTTTGTCATCTAATACTAGAGGATTTACATATCTAGTCTTTACTTTAACATTAATACAATATTTATCATCTATATATTTATTACTAGTATGTGTCTCAGTAATTTTTTGAAATTTTTTAAATGTGTTAGATAAATACTTATCTTCACAATTTAAAAATCTATCAATAACTTCTTCTTCTGATAACTTATATAAATCATCTATAGTTAAATATCCTGCATTATTCATAGATTTACACATATCAGCTAGAAATTGCATTACTGTTCTATCATTATCACTAACCCATTGTGGCCATATTTTTGAAAGTGTACTAACATAGTTTTCACATATATTTTTATCTTTAAAAGTTAATTCATCTATTCCGTCTTCATTTTTAGATACTATTATATTATTATATACTTTTCTTATTTCTGGTAATTCCCATATTCTATAAAATGTTAATCCACTAGAGAAAGAGTATTCAAATCTATCAGCTGATAATTTTGGAGTATCATTATCCGCAATTGGATATATCTTATAATCATCTACTTCTTCTACCTTAATATTATCTCTTTTTAAAAGGGCCATTATTTCTTTAGAATTCTTAATCATATCAGTTGTTCTTTCTTCAGTTGATTCTTGTTTTTCTGAATCGCCATTCATAAAGTCTATACAGTGTTTAAAAGTTGGAGTAGCTATATCATGAAATAATCCTGCTAGTGTTTGTTTTTTATCATGTGTGAAATTCCATATTATAAGTGCAACTCCTACACTATGATCCAAATTGGAATACCAGTAATTTATATTAAAAATACTTGAGTAATCCATACCACAACTTATACTAATATTATCTATTCTTTTCATTTCTTTAGTATTAATATAATCCAACAACCATTCTGGAAAATTTGGTGATAAAATACTAAAATATTCTTTTACTTCTTCATTTAAACTTTCATAATAATTCATAGTTGTACCCCCATATTAATTTTAGTCATTATCCCTTTTATGCATTCTTTTTACTTTATGTTCATAATTAATATCATTTGCAATCCATATTAAACCTAGTTTATTTACTGGTTGTCCACTTAATTCTGGAAAACATTCATCAAATTCTTGTAATTCTACTATGCAAGGTAAAATAGGTTCTTCCTGCTTTATTTCTGCTAAATCAACAATTATTCCTGTACATAATTCTCTATACTTAGTGTCATTATCTTTTATTATTCTTTCAAAAATATATTTTTGTTTTGTTGTTTTAACTTTATTTTCTTTATCTAGAACATTTATCATTTGTAATTTGCCAATTACTAAATCTTTTGTTGCATATGTATCTTTCATTTTATAGTTACTTTTTTCAAACACTATACTCACCTCTTGTATCAATTATTATAGCATAAAAAAAGCATATTGCTATGCTTATTTATTATAAACTAAGTTTTTCCATTCAATAGAACTTACTTTATCTTCTTCATCAAATCTTATTGTATAACTTCTATAAACTTCATCAGATTCATATTTATATGTTGTATAAGAAGTTCCTTCATAAGTAGATGATGGCTTACCAAATACTTTTTCTACTTGTGCTTTTGTAGAGTTTAATTTTATACCACCATAAACTTCTATAGCTAAAGCATTTTCATCTTTTTTAGCGTCAACATAAGAGATACTAAATCCACCTATTTCTGAATCACTAATTGAAACATCTGTTTTCTTTCCATTATATGGAGTTACGCTAAATACAGATCTATTATCACTATTAACCATATGTCCTGCACCTATCATATATTTTCCAGCTGGAATTGTTTCATCTTCTTCAGTTGATTTTAAATCAAAACCTTCTTTTGAAATTGTAGATAGTTTTGCTCCAGCATAAATTTTCTTACCATCGATTGAGAAGAAATATGATTTATTATTATTAATATAATCAGTCTTTGTTTCTTTTTCTTCTTTTACTTCTTTATCCTTTTTAGAATCTTTATCTGTTGCTTTTTCGCTTCCACATCCTGTTAGTGTTAAGGCAACTAACATAACCATAATTAAACTTAAAAACTTTTTCATTCTTACTCTCCTCCTACTTAAATAGTATATCATATATATATTAATTTTGATTCTTAATTTTTAAAATAAATTCAAAAATTCTATTCTAAATCATAGCAAATAAAAAAGAAGATAAATCTTCTTAATTATTAACTTCAATATCTCCACAACTATTTTTAATTGTTAGAACTACTTTAGCTTTTCTTTCATTATTATTAATATCTACATCACCTAAACTAGTTTTAGCATCTATATAAATTTCATTAGTATCGCCTATTTTAATATCACCTAAATTATCATTTATAGAACTATCTTTAGTTAAATTTATAGATTTAATGTTGATATCGCCACAATCATTATTGGCTTTTATATATCCAGATAATTTATTAATTTTAATATCTCCATATTTATTAACTACTTTAATATTCTTTGTTTCTTCAACACTAACATCACCGCAGTCTTCATTAATAGTTATTTTATTAACTTTACCTACTGTAATATCTCCATATTTATTAACAATATTAGCTTTTGAAGCATCTTTCATTTTAATATCGCCACAATCTTCTTTAATATCAAAAGTAGCTTCTTTAAAATTATCTATATAAATATCTCCATAATCATTATTAATATTAATGTTTTTATCATAACTACTTGGTAAATATACTACTATCTTATCACTTTTAACATTAAAACATAAGAAAGTACATTTACCTTTAGTTGTTTCTATTTCTAATTCATCATCTTTTTCATCTACTGAGTATTGATCTTTTTTACTATAGATAACAACTTTTACTTTATCATCTGTAGAATTTTTAAATTCTACATCTCCCATAACACTCTTAACATTTATTAAATTATAATTATTATCAAAAGTTTCTTCATAAACTTTTTCATTTATTCCTGTAAAACCTATATTAAAATTCCAAGAAGAATGATGATCACCTAAGAAGAAAAACATTCCTCCTAATAATACAACAATTAAAATTCCTAATACTACTATTAATGTAATAATATAATTCTTATTTTTCATTTTTACCATCCTTTAATGTAAATATTAATTTTACTATTTCTTGTAATAAACCACATACTACCCATAATATCCATGTTATATGCCAAGCCATTGTAGTAAAACTAATTACTAAATAAATTACTAATATAACTATTGAAATTATACTATTAATTTGTTTTACAACTATGTTTTCTTCTTTCTTTTCTTTTTCTTCTTTTTCATGAGTCTTATATACCATACAAGTATATATCATTACACCAGTTGCTAATCCACATATTAATAAGAATATTGCAGTACCTAGTATTGCATCAGTAATTTCAAGTGGTATAGCAGTCATTATCCAAGCTACTGCTACAAAGTATAAGAATATACCTATACATATTCCTCTTGCTTTTTTAACTTTAACATCTTTCATATCAGTAGTTATTGATTTTTTTTCTTCTTTAATATCATTAACTAATTGATCTGCTGTGATATTATATAACTCACATAATGGAGCTATTTTATCAAAATCTGGAGTACTTTGATCAGTTTCCCATTTTGATACTGTTTGTCTTGTAACATTTAATTTGTCTGCTACTTCTTCTTGTGATAAATTTTTTGCTTTTCTTAATTCAAAAAGTCTTTGCCCTAAATTCATTCTTTCTTTCACCTCGATAAAATTATATCTATTTTTTTAGTTGCGTTCTATCAATTCTACTTGGAAATTTGTCAACTACAACTAACATTACTCCAATTATAACACAAAAAAGTAATTCTTTTTAAGAATTACTCATCTTTAAATATTTTTACTAATATTTTTTTTGTTATTTCATCCATGTAAAACATTACCATAACTGATACTATACAAATTAAAGCTTGATATAATGAAATATCACATATATTAAATAATACTTTAATTGGTGTAACAAATATTATTATTTGAATAAATATTAATATTAGCATTGATATATTTAAATACTTATTATTAAATAAATTTTTATTAATAATATTTTTCTTTAAATTTCGGCAAGTAAATGAGAATACTAATTCTGTCATTACTATTGTTAAGAAAGCCATTGTACTTGCTACTTCATTATTATAATAATTTAACGAAATAAAATATATTGAACTTATACAAATTGTTTTAAATAATGCTGATAAAGATATTTTTGATATTAAGAATGGAGTAAAGAATGTTCCATCATTCTTTCTTGCTTTTCTTTTCATTACATTATCATCTTCTTTTTCAAAAGCTAAAGCAATTGCTGGAAGTGAATCTGTAATTAGATTAATATATAATAATTGTATTGGAACAAATACTTCTAAACCAAATATCATTGCTAAAAATACTACAAATACTTCTGCAATATTACCAGTAAGTAAGAATACTAAAACATTTCTTATATTATCAAATATTCTTCTTCCTTCTTTTACTGCAGCTACTATAGTAGAAAAACTATCATCAGATAATATTACATCTGATACATTTTTAGATACTTCCGTACCTGTAATACCCATTCCTAAACCTATATTAGCTTGTTTTAATGCTGGAGCATCATTTACCCCATCACCTGTCATTGCAACTACTTTATTATTATTTTTCCATGCATTTATAATAGCAAGTTTATGAGTAGGACTTACTCTTGCATATACAGTATATTTCTTTACTTCTTCTTTAAGTTCTTCTTCAGTTAGATCATCTAAATCAGGTCCAAGAATAGCTTCTTCTTCATTTTCTAATATGCCAATTTCTTTTGCAATAGCACAAGCAGTTTTTAAACTATCGCCTGTTATCATGATTGGTTTAATATTAGCATTCTTACACATCATAATAGATTCTTTTACATCTTCTCTTGGTGGATCTATCATTGAAGTCATTCCTACAAATATTAAGTCATTTTCTAAATCATTATCAAGAATATATCTTTTTTCTATCATTTTATAAGCAAATGCTAAAACACGATATGATTTATTTGATTCCATCATTTCAACATTCTTTAATTTTCTTTTTTTAGTTTCAGTTAATTTTACTATTTCTCCATTTTCTAACACTTTACTACAATGGTCAATAATAGAATCAAAACTACCCTTTGATAATATCTTATATTCATTACCAAATTTATTAATTGTTGACATTATTTTTCTATCTGAATCAAATGGCAATTCATCTACTCTTTTATGTCTCTCTTGATGTTTTTCTACATCAATATATTTTTTAGTAAAATCTAATAATGCTATTTCAGTAGGATCACCTATATATTCATTTTTATTATCATATACATCATTATTTAAAATCATAATGTCATATAAAATATTATCTTCATTTAAAAAGTTTTTAGAATATAATTTATTATCAAAATATATCTCTCTTATAGTCATCTTATTTTGTGTAATTGTTCCAGTTTTATCAGAGC
>DAOPJC010000028.1:0-11923 GCA_035399485.1 Bacilli bacterium | reverse complement strand
TATATGTGTAATAATAATGATAATAAATGTGTGATTGAAATATTAGAGGTTATATTATTACTACAACAAAATGCAGATTGTGGTGATGCTTGCCTAGATACATGTGATAGAGCATTCTTAGGATGTGGAACAACATGTATATCATGTAATACTAGACCAGTAATGCTATATAGTTGTAGTTCAGGAAGTACACCACTAAGTTTCCCTATATCTAAATCTTATGATGAAACAACAACTTCAAATGTATTTAGAATAGAAAAATTAGATGGAAATTGTGCTACTTTTAGAGTACTTACAGTAAATGATGATAATACATTCTCAGCAACTAATTCATTCTTTACAATTAATTTAAATTGCTTATGTGTTTTAAGATGTTTAAATGATACTTATGTAGAATGTATATAAAAAGACTTTTTAAAAAAAGTCTTTTTTAATGCACTAATAGTAATATTTTTGAAAAATATACCTATAATTGTAAAATCATAGTTGCTATATTAAAATATGCAAATAATGATATAGCATCAACAAGTGTTGTAATGAATGGGCTTGCCATAACTGCTGGATCAAAGCCTATTTTTTTAGCAAGTAAAGGCAATGTACAACCAATTACTTTAGCAAATAATACTGTTACCAATAATGTAAGGCATACAACAAATGCAATAGTTAAACTTACTTGATCAATTAATAATAATTTAGCAAAGTTTGCTAATGCTAATGTAAGTCCAACTAAGAAAGATACTCTTACTTCTTTCCATATTATTTTATATATATCACTGAATTCAATTTCTTTTAATGATATACCACGAATAATTGTAACAGATGCTTGTCCACCTGCATTACCACCGGTATCCATAAGCATAGGAATAAATGAAGTAAGTACAACATATGAGGCCAAAGCTTCCTCATATGATTGTATTATTTTACCAGTAAATGTTGCTGATATCATAAGTATTAATAACCAAGGAATTCTTTTTTTCCATGTTTCAAATACAGAAGTTTTCATATATGGTTTATCAGTTGGGCTAATAGCTGCCATTTTCTCAATATCCTCTGTTGTTTCTTCTTTTAAAATATCAACTATATCATCAACTGTAATAATTCCTACAAGTTTATTTTCTCTATCAACAACTGGCATGATATTTACATCATATTTTGAAAACTTTGCAGCTACTTCTTCTTGATCTTCATATGTATATACATATATTGGATTAGTCTCCATGACATCTTTAATTAATTTTTCTTTTTTATTAAATATTAAATATCTTAAAGGAATTTCACCTATCAATTGTCTTTTCTTATCTAAAATATAACAAGTATCAATTGTTTCTTTATCTTTACCTTCACGTCTAATTTTAATTATCGCTTGTTCTATTGTAAGATTCTCTTTTAAATCTAAGAATTCAGTGTTCATAATTGAACCTGCTGAATTATCTGGATAATTTAAAATTGCATTAATATCTTTGCGTGTTTCAAGTGTAGTATTTTTTAATATTTTTGTTACCATTGAAGCAGGCATTTCGTCTAATAAATCTGCAGCATCATCAGTATATAGATTTTCAATAATATTACCAGCCTCAGTCATAGAAAGAGATGAAATTAATGATTGTTGTAAATCTATATCTAAATTAGCAAACGTGTCTGCTGCTAAGTCCTTTGGTAAAAGCCTAAAGACTTTTATTCGTTTCTTTTCTTCTTCAATATCTTGTATTACTTCAGCAATATCAGCTTCATTTAATATAGTTATTTCTTCTTTTAATTCTTTATAGTTTTCTTTCTCAATTAAATCGTTTATTCTACCTAGCATTAATTTCACCACCAACTTCTAATTAATTATAACACACAATCTTTCAATAATAAAAGACCAAATAAATTGGTCTTTATTGAATTAGATTAATTATTAAAAACATCTCCAATGTCATCAGTAATTGCATCAGTATCTACCATATCTTTTGCTAAAGAACTAGATAAGCTCTTTGAAATTACATATGAGCATAATCCTGAAACGATTGAAGCAATAACAACTAAAGTTACTACTACATAAGCAAATTTATCAGCTTTTACTTCAGTAATTTTTGCATATGCATAAGCAAAGTTATACATAACAAACATATTTATTACTAAATATAATACTAATACATAAGTTAAATCTAACCCTAAGAATGCTAATATTGCACAAACAAGATTTGCTACTGCTGTTGGAATATAAGCAGTTACTGTTAATGCTAATCCTTGTTTAAAATCAACTTTCTTTGTTTTGAACATTGAATGTACTAATAACATAATTACTGCATATGCAAACATTGAAATTGCAAATAATACAGCCCCTAATAATATAATTTTTACGTATGGAATTTCGATATAATCAGTTAAGTCTGTTAAATCTGTTAAGCTTGTTAAGCCCCCTCCCATACTTCCAAGAACTAAACTAAATAATCCTTTGAATAAGCTTGACATAAATACACCAAATGTTAATGCTATTATTGCTAATAAAATATAAATCTTAGGCATATTCTTTTGAGCAGCATTTTCTTCAATAATTGATACTGGTTTTTTGAATGATTTAATTAAATCATCTTTAATTTCTTTCATTGTTTCAACAAAATCAAATGATGCTGGAGCTGCTACTTTAGTAGCCTCACAATCACAAGTTTCGTTTCCAGTTAATTTCTTACCACATTTTTTACAGAATTTTACTTCAGCTTCACAAGAACATGTTTCGCCTTTTTTTAATTCTTTTCCACATTTTTTACAAAAAGCCATAGTTTACCTCCTCTTAATATGGCATATAATCTAAAGCAATTGGTAATTCAATATCGCTTAGTTTATATGTTGCCTTTACTGTATCATAAGTAGATCTTTCAGTATCACTACTTGTTGTTTTATAAGTATAATTTACTTTGTAAGTAATTGTAAGTTCTTTTGAAGATGAATAATAATATAATGAACGTACTGTTACATCTCCAATTTTGAATGATTCTAATTTATTTTCATATTTTTTAGAATCAGCAAACTCTTCTTTTATATCATCTGTTAATTTATATTTTTTACCAAAATCATCAACAGTTTTTGCATCATCATTTACATATTCATAATATGTTGTAATATATTTTTTGAATACTTTTGCATATTCATCATTATTATCTTTGCTTAAATATGAAGATGACATATAATTTGTTAAATTATATTCATTATCACCATCAGAATAAACATAAATTGATTTCTTAAATGATAATTTACCAACTGTAAATTCAACACTGTAAGATCCTCTTGTCATTCCTTTGATTACATATACATCATTTTCTTTATCTGATTTTTTACTATCAATATAATCTTTTTTAACTTCTTTTCCATCAATTGTAATTTTTGATCCTTTAATAGTTTTTAATTCAATTTTTTCTGAATCAGCAGGATTATATAATGTAGCTGTTCCATAACTACCTACTTGTTCCATAGTAATTTTAGTTATTACATATTTATCGAATATTAATAATGATTTACCATCTTTTTTAATATCAAATACTACTTTATAATTTTCTTCTTCTTCAGTATCATAATATTTAACAGTAATAGATTTCTTTGATGTAGTTACTTTATATTTTTTGTAATTAAATTTAATATCTTTAGATTCAATAATATCTTTCATTCTATCTCCTAAAGATACAAAATATTCATCACTATTTAAAGCAACTGATAAATATTTATTGTTAATAGTTGATTTATCTGCTAATTGAGTAAATGCATTTTTACCCATATTTTCTACACTAGTCATTTGAGACCCTACAATGAAGAATACAATTATAGCAACTACAACTAACGCTACTATTCCTCCTATTAATTTTTGTTTTTTTGTTAAAGAATTAAATTTATCCTTTAAACTCTTTGAATCTACTTTTGGAGCTTTAGCTACTGCTTTTGGACTTGATTTTACTTCTTCTTCATTATCAAGTTTTGCTCCACATTTTTCGCAAAATTTACTTGAACTATCGTTCTTAGTTCCACATTTTTCACAAAACACTCTAAACACCTCTTTCATAATACATTATATCATTAAATTTATAATATACAAAATACTTTTTATACATTTTTATATATTTTATTACTTTATATAATATTATTAAATATTATAATAAAATATAACATAAAAAAACTATCTATTTCCAAGATAGTTCAAATAATACTATGGTAGTCTTTGCTTAAGAACTTTTTCAGCTCTTTTTTCATACTCGTCATCAGTGTAAAAAAGTCCCATACGTACTCTGACACCACAAGTATAGTGAAATTGTGAATTTTTTAATACGGATTTTTTTGTATTATCATCTATTTTAAATTTTAAAATTTTTTTATTAATATTTAATTTAGATATTTTCATATTGCATACCTGCCTTCTATTTTATTTTATTAAATATAGTTTTATTATCACATATGAAATCTTCGTCAATATATTTTTCTTTCATATCTTTTAATGTCCTATCTTTATATTTCTTTAATATACTATTTGCACTAATATATTTATTCTTATCACTAGTTTCCATATCAGTAGAAACATTATATAATTTATTATTTTTAAAAATTAATGTAACTTGATATTTTTCACCATTATGTTCTCTATGACAAATTAATTTTTTATTTTGTGATTTAAGATAGACTATACTTATTATTGAAATAATAAGTATTATTAACATCAAAATCCCTATTCTCTTTTTCATTTTTACCTCCACATTTATTATTGATTAAATTATTAATAAAATATAAACTTGATACTATACTGCACCAAGTCTATACTAAGAAGTTTATTAGTTCAACTATATTTCTTATGACAGGAGTCCCACATCAGCAATTTTGGAGAATATCCTAATCAACTTTTAAAATATTATATCATAATAAATTAAAGGAAAATAGACATAAATATTATCTTTTTTATATTAGTTATAATAAAAAAGCAGATTAAATCTACTTTTTAATTACCTCATAATATCTTTTTGACTTAACTAGTGTAGTTATAACATCATGTGTTTCTTCTAATTCATATTTTCCACAATTTCTATGATACATAGTATCAAGCGAAATAATATTCATAGAGAATGTGTCGTTTCTTTTATTAAACATATAATTATTTATGATTTCTTGCAAATCATAATCTACTACATATTCAAAATCTTTAATAAAATTTACTACATATTCTTTTTTATTTTTTAATAATTCATAAAAACTATACTCATCATAAACAATTGTTTCTATTCCAAATATTTTATTAAAATCAATTTCACTATTTAATAAGTCTAGCTTCTCTTTTATATCAGTTTTTTCCTTATCATTAATTGCCACTTTTATTTTATCACATTTGTTTAAAATATTATCTGCTAGTGTTAACAACATATAATCACTTAATATGAGTCTTTTTTCTGATGTATCACTTTTGTTTTGTCTCTCAATATCAAAAACTTGTTGTTTGATATTTCTTAATTCATCTAGATCATTAGAATTTAATGCTAATTTTCTAAGTTCAATCAATTTGAAATCTTCATCAGCAACCAATGCATTAGAATTTTGTTTAAATCTAATTATTCGTTCATCTAGATTAACAGAATAATCTTGTAAAGCTTTAGCACTTAATATAATTGGATAATATTTTTTATCATAATCAGAACATTTATTACATTTACTAAATATTTCTGTTATTAATTCATCTAATAATTTTTTATCCATATACATAATTAAATTACAATTAATAGGATTTATTTTTTGAATTATATTTTTTACTTCATCATATTTTTCCATAAATACACCTCATTATAAGTGCTTATTATATCATATATAATTTTTTTCACAATAAAAAAACGATTCTTCCTTTATAAAAAAGAAAAATCGTTATTAACATCTGGCACATACGATATTGTTATTTCAAATAATCGTATAAAAAAAATACCAGTAATTACTGATATAATTTTAATATATTTATAGGGTGTTTGTCAAATAGAAATCACCCACCATGCAAGATAACATGTAAGATAACATGTAAGATAACATGTAAGATACATGGTGTAATATGACTACGAAGTAATAACAGATCACTATCATATCAATTTTTCTGGCAACACTTAAAAATTTAATAAAAACTAACAAGATTATTATAATTTTATAGATGTAATAACTAGTTCTAGTTTCATTCTAAATCAAATTTGTCAATTTTATCAATCAAGTATTCAAAAGAGTTTACATTAAATACATCTCCCATTTTTTTACCTTCCATTGCTTTGGCAACTGAACAATCTGGAGATAACTTGGAAAAACCTAATTCTTCAAGTTTCTCTATTTCTTTATCATGAATATAATACTTGAAACTTTCATTATCTTCATCATTAGATAAAGTGTAGATATCAATAACATTATAATTTACTTTTTCTTCAAGTATAGGATTATTTTCTAATGATTTATCAATAGATTTAATATTAGTCTTGCTTATTTTAGGAATAATATGTTTTCCTTCAACTCTACTCAAGAAATAATCTTCAATAAAATCCCATCTTTCTTTATTTGTTTTTAAATCTTTAAAGAAGTATGTCATATAGTTTATAGAATCACAATGCATTTGAGTTATACCTCTTAATGTTGCACTATGATATGCAGGATTATTAACAATTTTTTCCACTTCACTTGCACTGTTGACACGCACAAAATATTCAGGCTTTTCCCCAGCAGTAAAAGTATATGAAACTAAATCGAATAATTCCATAATTTGAACTGCAACTACAATAGGATTTGTTCTTGAAACATTATTACTATTATCAACAATCGCTATTCTATTTTTCTGGTTTTCAAAACCACTAAAGAAATTATCAATTGCTTTTTGAATCTGATTTATTTTTCTAATATAATTAGCCGATTTTATATGATACCTTCCTGTTTTTGAATTAAAGTCGCAGAATTTATCAACATTGCTATAGTTTGTCGTAGTAAAATCAATTAATAAATGTATCAGTGGATCCATTACACCTTTTATAAGTGTCTTATTTGCATATTGATCTTTTTCTATATACATATCTGCAATTTCATTTATTGTTTTTTGTTTATTAGACATCTTTAAATCGTCTAAAATAGTTCTTAAAATATTTAATTTTGCGTTTGCTATTCCATTAATTGTCTTAAAATCATTATCGTTTTTTGAATCAACATTAAGCAATAATCTATCTTTCATAAATGATCTATCATAACCTTTTAGTTCATTCAGATAAAAATTTCTTTTAAATGTCCCAAACGTAATTCCGTCATATAATCCATTAAAATTATCATTCCAACATCCTTTAAAGTCAAACTCATATACTTTTCCTAAATATGTTGTTTTAATATCCTTTGCATCTAATAGTGTTAATTGTTCTCCACTATACTTTTCAGTTAGATATTTTTCCCATCCATAAGATTTGACTTCAATCATTTTAGAATTTTGAATATAAAAGAATCCCTTTGTAAACATTGTTCTTGGCTTAAATACTAGTGGTACATAATTAATTTTATATTTAAAATCTCTTTTTATAGCAATAATTGTTGCCTTTAATTTAGAATCAACATCTTCATCTTGTTTAGCTGAAAAAATATGTGAAAAATCTTCTGAGGATATCATAAAGTTTCTACTTTTTTCCAACTTATACTTAAATAATATTTTTTTTAATACTTCTTTAAGATGATAGTCATTTATTTGCGATAAACCATATAAAGTGTTTATATATCTAAAATCTTCTTCGTAGAAATCTGTTATCGCTAAACCTATTTCATCATCACTTCTTGCTGCTCTTCCTATTTCTTACACATAATCTGCTAAATTCCCAGTAGGTGCAAAATGATATACATTTTTTATCGACTTAACATCTATCCCCATCCCAAATGCTTTTGTAGCCAGAACGACATTTTTATCATTTGTTCTAAATTCTTCTATACAAACATCTTTAGCATTTTTATCCATCCCTCCGAAATATTTACCAACTTTTTCCTTTGGTACTATATTATAAATTTCTTCTAGATTTCTAACAAATGGAAAATATACAAGGCTTTTTTCTCCTGTTTGGATAAATTCTTTAATTCTCCCTACAACCTTTTCATCTTTTTCCTCTTTATAAGCATGGTCTTTTTTACATAAATTAATATCAAATCCAATATTGTCTCTTTTTACATTACCAAAAAATGGATCGCAAGTCATATTTAAACTTTCAATAATATCGTGATACATATCGTTTAGTCCATTACTAATTGTTGCAGTTGCAGTAAAAGTTGCAATTGGAAATAATCTTTTCTGTCTATGTCTCAACCTATCAATATATTCACCCAAATACCAATAATCAGGTCTAAAATTTTTACCCCATGTGGCTACAGTATGTGCTTCATCAACAACTAACATTCCAATTGTTCTGTCACCAATCAAATTTTCAATGTCATAATTGCTTAATAACGTTTCTGGTGAAATATAAAGAATTGAAACTTCGTTTTTTTTAATTTTCATTTTTATTACTTCTTTTTCATAGGGAGTATAATCTGAATTTATAGTCGCAGCACAATTAGTTAATTTTTCAATATTCTTTACTTGATCTTTCATTAATCCTATTAATGGAGATATTATAATTGTTACCAAATTAAGTTCTTCTGCTGCTTTTATTGCCGGTATCTGAAATAAAACGGATTTCCCAGCACCAGTCGGCGCTGTAACAAAAATATCTCTAAAACTCTTGTGCATATTTGCTTTTTTAATATTATTATAAATAGTATCAATAATAATACTTTGATTGATCATTGTTTTATCATTACTTGTAAATGGATCGTCATAAATTGGAAATTCTTTAAATTCATATTCAGAATCTATTCTTTTTAATATTGAAACATATTCATCATAGTTTTCTGGCAAATCATAATTCTTTTTATTTTTCAAAATATTTATATTAATTCCTAATTCATTCAATACAAATAGTAATTTTGATATAAATATGTTTTCTTTTTTCTCTACACAAATGTAGTCTATTTGATTTATCATTCCATATAATGCTTCATAAAAAACTTCAATGATTTTTTTGGTTGGTGAGTTATCCAATAATTCAAATACTTTCTTTTCTTTATATTCATAAGATATAAAATCACCAGAATACATATTATATAATTTTGACATTTCAACATTTTTGCAATTATCTAGAATATTATAACTAATAAATGGTACACCATTAATTGTATTATATTCTGTATAAATTTCTTGAAGAATATTTGCTTTATAATCATCAGAATCAAATTTATTTATTGTTTCTTCAATTGAATTACAAATTAATCCAGGATAATAATATTCAAAACACCCCAAATCAATGATTTTTATTTTGTAATCACTAAATGTTGAAACTACTCCCGTTAAATTTTTTTTATCGATATAAAGTAATTCTTCTAGCAAACAATAACAACTTTTTCCACTATTAAGTATTGTTAACATTTCTGATAAAATTATTTTATCATCTACTTCAAATATTTTGTTTAAATCATCTATTATTTTCAAATCAAAAATATGATCAATACAAAAATTCATTTTTTTTATAATGTTATTGAAACCTTTTAGAACAAATATTGTTTTCTCTTCATTTAAGATCTTATTTAAATCATTATTAATTTTCTCAATCATATAGACACCTCTTATAAAGATTATATCAAAAAAACTTGATAATTCATATCAAGTTTTATATATAATATACAATAGATTAGATATCACTATCTCAAATAATTATTAAAAATACCAACAATTACTAATATAATTTCAATATACTTATATGGTACTTAAATTCTATTCTACCCATTTATATCTTTCTTTGTATTGAGATAAGAAAGTATAATCGTTGGTATCTTTTTGAATTCTTCCAATTAAAATCCCCGGTTTAATATTTTGCAAATCACAAAATTCTTTAATACTTAAATAATCATAATTATTTTTTTCTTTAAATTTATTGAATTCAGCTTCTGGTATTAAAATATTTTTCGAAAAGTCGTTTGCTCTGTCTTCTATTTCACTTTCAATAAAAGAATAATCTATGTACTGATTAGTGAAATCATCATTTACTAAATGTCCTATTTCATGAAATAAAGTGAACCAAAAAATATCAGAAAAAGACTGACGTATTGTCATACATAAAATTATCTTGTTGTTATTTTTTTGTATAAATCCTTGAACAGGTGCACCAGTAAAGTGCTTAACAACATCAAAAACTATACCACACTCTTTAAAAATTTGTTTTAGTTTTTGAATCATTTCATTTGGTTCTAAAAACATAGTTTTTTTAATATCTGTAAACTTTGATATTAATTTTTCTTTATTAAAATTATTTTCAATTTCAACTTTTTCAGTATAATATTGACAAAGTTTCTGCCATGCATACAATACATAAATATTTAGCTTTAGTTTTGTTGAACCTCTAAAAGCCACCTGTTGTATTGGTAAATTAGGTATATTTTTTAAATCGTTTAAATTCAAAAATCTTCTCATATTTAAAACTCTAATAGGCTTACTTGATTCTACTGATATTATATTTTTACTTTCGCAAAAATTAATTATTTCTTTTAAATCATCTAAAATTTTTATTTCTTCATTTTTTATATTGTTTTGCTTTTCTAATTCTAGTATTTCTTTATCATATATTCCCTGTAAATTTATCCAAAAAGACGCTGGAATATTAAAAACATATTCCAAACTAAGAGCAAATTTTGAAGAAATTCCTTTTTTTCCTCTCAATACTTCACTTATATGTTTAGGCGAAAAACTAGTTCTTATTGCTAATTCTTCTTGGTTCATATTTCTATCTTCCAAAATTTCTTTTATCGTTTCACCAGGATGTATAACAAAATCAAGGGATAATCCATTCACATTTTCCAGCATGATAATCCATCACTCCTTTTATATTTATATTTCTACATTTTTTTAAAGATTCATTGTCTAGAATTTCAACTAATGGCTCCACTACTAGTCTATAATTTGCTGTAATGTTTATACCATATAATTTATCTAAGTTACCTGTTAATGGATGAGGTTTACCGAGACCCATATCTAAAAATTCTTTAAAATTGTTAGATGCCTGCAATTGATTTAGTCTTAGCTTTAACATTTTAGCTTTTTCTAAACCTATTTTTTTTAAAATTATATTAGAATCATTTAAAATTTTTTCAACTTTTTTGTCATGTGCTTCCAAGACCAAACGAATTGCCTCCTTTCTTTAGTTACCTATTAGGTAATTTTATTATATATTAATTTAAAATAAAAATCAAGTAATTAATACCTGATTTTAAAATTACAATTTGTCACTAGATATACTAAAGAATTTGTCAAAGAAATCCATTAATCTATCTAATACTTTTTTCTTTTTATTAAATCTATCATCGTTCATTGAAAATCTAGACATTGGTGGAAGTATTGTTGATACTTCTGTACCATTTGTTTCTACACTTCCGTTTTCAAAAGATTTTCTAATAAAATTATAAGTTTCATCTTTATTTAAGTTTTCTTCAATTATAATTTTATCTAATTCTTCTTTTTTCTTACTATTCATAAAACTAGCAAAGTCTAAGTATATATCAGTAGATCCATTTATTGAATTTATAAATTCTTCAATAAGATCTTTCTTATTTCTTAAATCCGGACTTGCCATAATGGCTTTATTTACAGTAATTAATATTTCTTTATCTTTCATATTACTTTCATGATACTTTTGAATTAAAGTTAAAATATAATCAATATTAACTTCAATTTGTTTTACAAGTTCCATTTCAAATACTATATCATCTGTTATATCAACTTTATCACCTTTATCGACATTTCTATAATGATTGTATAAATCAATATACATTGAATGATAGTCTTGAACTTCTCTTTTATTTAATAAAGTATCATCAGCAAATCTGTCAAATGAAGATAATA
>DAOPJC010000027.1:0-11964 GCA_035399485.1 Bacilli bacterium | reverse complement strand
ATATTCGGCTATTAGAATGTGCTTAATAGATGATGATATCACAGTGACGACTATTGAAAGAGATAAAGAAAGATATGATGAGGCAGTAAAAAATATAAAAGCATTTAATCTAGAAGATAAAATTACTTTATTATTTGGTGATGCTTTAGAAATAGATGTATCAGGTAATTATGATTTAATATTTATTGATGCTGCTAAAAGTCAATCAATTAAATTCTTTAATAAGTATGAAAAGTTATTAAATAGTAAAGGCACTATTATTACAGATAATATAAATTTTCATGGATATACATTTACTAAAGATAGAATTGAAAGTCGTAATTTAAGACAAATGATTAGGAAAATACATGAGTATTTAGATTTCCTTGAAAACAATAAAGATTATAAAACAAATTATGTTAATATAGGTGATGGAATAACTATTTCTTTAAAAAAATAGTTATTTTTTTAATTGACAAATGTATATACAAAGTATATATTATATATAGGTGATAAAATGGAAACAAAAATTCAAAAATGGGGAAATTCATGTGGTGTTAGAATACCAATGAAAATATTGAATGAATTAAATATGAAAGAAAACGATGTATTAAAAATAACTAATAATGATAATAAGATAGTGCTTGAAAAAGTGAATAAAAAAAACATATATGAATTATTTGAAAATTATGATAATGATTATGTTTGTGAAGAATTTGAACCATATGATGTAAAAGGAAATGAATTATGGTAGAATATATTCCTAATCAAAAAGATATTGTTTTCTTAGATTTCAATCCTACTATAGGTCATGAACAAAAAGGTAAAAGACCGGCAATAGTATTAAGTAATAAAGGCTTTAATAAATATACAAAAATGTGTTTAGTATGCCCAATCACTTCAAATATGAAAGAATTTCCGCTACATATACCAATAAAAAATACAAAAAAAATAAAAGGTGTTGTAATGTGTGAACAAATTAAGACAATTGATTATATTGCTAGGAATATTGAATTTGTAGAAAAAATGGATAATGATACATATAATGAAGTAATTGAAATACTTAAAAGTATTATTGATTATGAAAATTAAAGACTTTTTAGTCTTTTTTTGTTATAATCTAGGTAGGTGATGTATATGGCTAAATTAATGGTTATGCCAAGTATTAAAGAAATAGATAATATAATTGATAAATGTGATGCATTACTTTTTGGAATAAAAGGATATAGTGTTAATGTACCATGTGAAATTTCATTAGATGAATTAAAAAATATTAGTAGTAGTATTAATAAAGAATTATTCATATCTTTAAATAAAAATATAGTTAATAATGATTTAGATAATCTAAAAGAATTGTTAAAAGAAATAGATTTATTAAATATTAAAGGAATATTCTATGCAGATCCATGTTTTATTAATTTAAAGAAAGATTTAAACTTAAAAACAGATTTAGTATGGAGTAATGAGCATTTAACTACTAATTATGCAACTATCAATTTTTGGCAAAATTATGGTATTAAATATACTTATTTATCTACTGATATTACTTTAGATGAAGTAAAAGAAATAAGAAAAAATACTAGTTGTAAATTGATTATGCCAATATTTGGATATTTACCTATGTATGTATCATTTAGACATGCAGTTAAAAATTATTTAGATTATTTTGATATTAAAGACAATATGAAAATTAATTATCTTGAAAAAGAAGATAAAATATATCCAATAATAGATAATGAATTAGGAACAACAGTTTATTCTCATAGTATATTAGATGGATATGAAGAATATAAAGATTTAGATATTGATTATGTAACACTTAATGAATTTAATATTGATAGAGATACATTTATTAAAGTATTAGATAAATATAATGGTAAAGATAGTAATTATATACTTGATACAGATAAAGGATTTTTATATAAAGAAACAATATATAAGGTGAAAAAATGAGACCAGAATTATTAGCTCCAGCAGGAGATTTAGAAAGATTAAAAATAGCTCTATTATATGGAGCAGATGCTGTATACATAGGTGGACCATCCTTAGGTTTAAGAGCAAACGCAATAAATTTTACGTTTGATGAAATAAAAGAGGGATGTAGTTTTGCTCATAGACTAGGTAAGAAAGTTCATGTTACAGTTAATATAGTTTTACACAATAAAGAAATAAATGAAGTAAAAGATTACTTAAAAAAATTAGAAGAATGTAAAGTAGACGCAATTATAGTAAGTGATCCTACAGTTATTAACATAGCTTTAGAAAATACTAATTTAGATATACACTTATCCACACAACAATCTACATTAAATTATGAAACATGCAAATTTTGGAAGAATATTGGCGTAAAAAGAATAGTTTTAGGTAGAGAAACTAGTAAAGAAGATATTATTAAAATAAAAGAAAAAGTTGATATTGATATAGAATGTTTTATACATGGAGCTATGTGTGCTGGAATAAGTGGTAGATGTGCTTTATCTAATTTCTTTACAGGTAGAGATGCTAATAGAGGTGGATGTGCCCAAATATGCAGATGGGATTTTGATTTGCTAGATGAAAATAAAAAATTATTAGAAGGTGAAAAACCATTTACTTTCTGTACAAAAGATTTAAGTAATTTAAAAAATATTCCTACTATGATAGATATGGGTATTACTTCTTTTAAAATAGAAGGAAGAATGCGTTCTGTTTATTATATAGCGACAGTTGTCGGAATATATCGTAAAGTTATAGATGAATATTTGAACAATAAAGAGAATTATGAATATAATAAAGAGTACGAAAAATTATTATGTAATTGCGCTAATAGAGATTCAATATCACAATTCTTTTTAGGTAATTATGGTAAAGAAAGTCAATACTATAATGGTAGAGTAGAATTATCTAATCAAGATTTTTTAGGTATAGTATTAGATTATAATGATGATACTAAAGTAGCGACTATAGAACAGAGAAATTATTTTAAATTAGATGATGAAGTAGAATTCTTTGGACCAAATATTGATACTTTTACATATAAAATATCTAATATTATTGATGAAGATAATAATAATATTGATATAGTTAGACATCCAAGACAAATAGTTAAAATACAAATTGATAAACATTTGGATAAGTTTGATATGATGAGAACTAAAAGAGATTGACAAACTGTCAAAAATATAGTATTATTTTGTAAGTTCAATAAATAAATTTGAATAAAAAATTAGAGGTGAGATTATGGCAAATAAAAAAGAAATTTATTTGACAGAAAAAGGCTTAAATGAATTAAAAGATGAATTAGATAATTTAAAGAATGTTCGTCGTCCAGAAAATATTCAAGCATTAAAAGATGCTCGTGCTTTAGGCGATTTATCAGAAAATGCAGAATATGATGCTGCTAGAAATGAACAGGCAGTAATTGAAAGTAGAATTCAAGAATTAGAAGTAATGCTTGAAAATGCTGTAGTAATTAAAGAAGTTGATACAAATAAAGTATCTATAGGAACATCTGTAAAAATCGAATTCATTGAAGATAAAGAAGTAGAAACATATGCAATCGTTGGTACAAAAGAAGCTGACCCATTTGAAAATAAAATTTCAAATGAATCACCAATTGCGCAAGCAATTATAGGTAAAAAAGTTGGCGAAATCGCAACAGTAAAATGTGACGCTGATGATTATGATGTTAAAATATTAGAAATATTAGCACAATAGTGTGCTTTTTCTTATTTACTTGAAAAAATAGGGGTTTTATTATATACTAGAAGTGTTTTGGAGGAAAAAAATATGAAAAATGAAAATGTAATCGAAGTAACAGTAAAAATTGAAGGAGCAGAATGGCAAGAAGCTTTAGATAAAGCTTTTGAAAAAGCTAATAAAAAAGTAACTATAGATGGCTTTAGACCAGGTAAAGCACCAAAAGATATGTTCATTAAAAAATATGGTGTTGAATCATTATTTATGGATGCTGGTGATTTAGTATTAGAAAGTGCTTATAGAAAAGTATTAGAAGATAATAAAGATTTAGAATTAGTAGCACAACCTGATATTAGTTTAAAATCAGTTGATGAAAAACATATTGAATTTAATTTTACATTAACTAAAAAACCAACTGTAAAATTAGGTAAATATAAAGCATTAAAAGTTGCTAAAGATGCAGTAGAAGTAACTAAAAAAGAAATAGATGAAACTATTGATAGTATGCGTCAAAGATATGCTGAAAATGTTGAAAAAGAATCTGGTATAGTTGAAAATGGTGATATTACTGTAATTGACTTTGAAGGATTTAAAGATGGTGTAGCATTTGATGGTGGAAAAGGTGAAAACTATAATTTAACAATTGGTAGTAATACATTTATTCTAGGATTTGAAGAACAACTTATTGGTATGAAAAAGGGTGAATCTAAAGATATTAATGTAACTTTCCCAGAAGATTACCATAGTGAAGATTTAAAAGGTGCTCCAGTAGTATTTAAAGTAAAAGTTAATGAGATTAAATCAGTAGTTATTCCAGAAATTAATGATGATTTCTTTGCTGATTTAGGTATGGATGAAATTAAAACTGAAGAAGATTTAAGAAAACAAGTTGAAGAAAATATCAAAGTAAGAAAAGAAGCTGATAGTGATAATAAATATATTGATGATTTATTAAAAGAAGCTGCTAAAACTACAGAAGTTGATATTCCAGATAATATGATTCATGAAGAAGCACATAGAATGGTTCATCAATATGAAGAACAATTAAAGATGCAAGGAATTACTTTAGAACAATTCTATCAATTCACAAATTCTAATGAAGAAGCTTTAATTGATCAAATGCATGATGAAGCAAAAAATAGAGTTCTTTATAGATTAATGTTAGAAGAAATTGCTAAAGTAGAAAAAATTGAAATTACAGATGAACAAGCTGATAGTGAAGCTACTAAATTAGCTGAAAAATACCAAATGAAAAAAGAAGAATTCTTAAATGCATTTGGAAGCTTAGATATGATTAAATACGATTTAACTATGAAAGGTGCAATCGATATAATTAAAGGAGAATAAAAGAAATTTTATTCTTTTTTTTATACTTTTTTAATATATATTAATGAGGTGTATATGAAAAAAGTATTTATAATTATAATTGGTATAGTATTATTAATACCAATCAATGTAAAAGCTGATGATTTATCATTAGCAAAAAATGCTAAAAGTGCTATATTAATAGAGGCTTCTACGGGTAATATTATTTTTGAAAAAGATGCTGATATGAAATTAGCCCCAGCTTCAATGACTAAAATGATGTCAATGTTACTTATAATAGAAAGTATAGAAAACAATATTATTAAATGGGATCAAATGATAACTGTATCAGAAAATGCTTCTTCTATGGGTGGGTCACAAATACTTCTTGAAACTGGAGAAAAAATGAGTGTTGAAGATTTGTTTAAAGGAATAGCAATTGCAAGTGGCAATGATGCTGTTGTAGCTTTAGCTGAGGCAATAGGAGGATCTAGTGCTAACTTTGTTACGATGATGAATAAAAGAGCAAAAGAGTTAGGATTGACTAATACTAATTTTAAAAATCCCCATGGCTTGGATGAGACAAATCATTACTCTTCAGCACGAGATATGAGCTTAATTGCAAAAGAATTAGTTAAACATGAAATTGTATTGAAATATACAAGTATATATGAGACTTATTTAAGAGAAAAACTGGATACTAAAGTATGGCTTGTTAATACAAATAAATTAGTAAGATTTAAAGAAGGTGTAGATGGTTTAAAAACAGGGTATACAGAATCAGCTGGATATTGCTTAACTGCAACAGCAAAAAAAGATAATATGCGTATAATTGCGGTAGTAATGGACGAAGAATCATCAACAACTCGTAATAGTGAAGCAAGTGAAATGCTTGATTATGCTTTTGCTCAATATGAACTCGAAACTGTTTTAAGAAAAGATTCTGTATTGGGTAAGAGTGAAGTTAATAAGGGAAAAGATAGATATGTTGAAGTAGTTCCTTCTAAAGATATTACTTTTTTAAATAAAAAGACTGATAAAAAAATTAATGCTACTTATAAAGTAAAGGTTAATTCTATTAAAGCTCCAGTTAAAAAAGGTGATGTTGTAGGTAAAATAGATGTATATGATGATAATAAAAAAATAGAAACTTTAGACTTAACAGTATCTAAAAATGTAAAAAAAGCAAATATCATAACATTATATTTTCGTAATCTAAAAGATATATTAATTGGTAATATTGAAATATAATGCTTGTTCTAAATATTAAAATATGTTATTATATAAATGTATTATATAATTAGGAAGGTATGAGTTTTATGAAATGTAAGAAGTGCGGTGCACCAATAAGTAATACAGATTTATTTTGCTCAGGTTGTGGAACTTCTATCGAAGAATTAAAAAATTCAAGTATGATAGAAACTGAAGAAGTACCTGCAGTAGAAACTACAGAAACTGTTGTTGAAGAAGCTAAAGTTGAAGCTCCAGTAGAAACACCAGTAGAAGTAACAAGTGAAAATTCTACAGTAGTAGAAGAAGTTAAAGAAACTAGTGTTTTAGATGGAAGTTTTAAAGAGAAGAAAAAAGTATCTCCATTATTAATTGTTTTTGGAATAGTTCTATTAGCAATTTTAGGAGTTGTTGCTTATTATTTCTTCGTATTTGCAACACCAAAGAATGTATTTGCTATTCAAATTAACAAAGCATATAATACTTTAACAAAGAATATGGATAGTAAAATTGAAACAAGAAAAGGAACATTTGGATTAGATTTAAATATTACTTCTAATGAATTAGATAGTGATATCGTAGATTTAATTAACAAAATTGATTTTGATGCAGAATATGCAATTGATACAAAAAACAGTTATTATGATATTACTTTTAATACTAAATATGATAATGATAGTTTATTATCAGTTCAAAGTGTATTAAAAGACAATAAAGCATATTTTAAATTAAATGATTTATATTCTAAATATATTTCAACTGATTTTGATGGTTCTACAGAAGATATCAAAAATATGAATGAAGTTGATTTTAAAGGACTAGTTTCTAGTATTAAATCTGCTTTAGTAACATCAATGAAAGATGAATATTTTACATCATCTAAAGATGGAAAATATACAGTAAATACTTTAACATTAGATGAAAAAGAATTTACAGAAGTTGTTACAAGTATGCAAAAAAAATTAGCTAAAGATAAAAAATTCGTTAAAGATTTAGCTAAAGCATTCAATATGACAGAAGAAAATATCAAAGATGCATTAAATGAAAAATTTGAAGCAGAAGGAGAATTCGAATTCAAAATAAACATTTATACAGAAGGATTATTAAAAGATTTTGCTAAAATTGAAACAGTAGTAACAAAAGATGGTGAAACAATAAGCGCTATTGTTGAACCAAAAGGTGATAAATATGATGTTGAAATTAAACAAGGAAAAACATCAGTATTCAAAGGTAGTTATGAATTTAAGAAAGATGGCAAAAAAGAAACTTGTAATTTAACATTTGGAGTATCTAACACTAATGTAGAAATCAAAATGAATTCTACTGAAGAAACTAATACTAAGATTACTCAAGCAGATGTTAGTAATTTAATTGATAGTGAAGATTTAACTGAAACAGATTATCAAAAAATTATGGTTAAATTAATGTCAAAAGAAGCTGTACAAAATATTTATACAAAAGTAACTACAATGTATAATAGTTTATATGGCTATAATGGTTATGATGATTACGAAGATTATGATTATTAATATTAAGAAAGTTCAATTTGATTGAACTTTTTTATTTGTCGTGATATAATGGAAAAGTTCAAGTTAATAACTTATAGAAAGAGTGATAATAATGCTAAAAATATTTAGATATTTAAAATCATCAATAGTATCATTATTATTAATAGTTGGATTACTAGTTATCCAAGCTGCATGTGATTTAGCACTACCTGATTATACTTCAAAAATAGTAAATATAGGTATACAACAAGGTGGTATAGAAAATGCTGCTGCTACTGTGATAACAGAAAAAACATATGATAATTTAATGTTATTTTTAGATGATTCAAAAAAAGAATACTTATATAATTATTATGATTTATTAGAAACAAAAGATTATAGTAAATATAAAGAATATTCTTTATTAAAAAAGGAAAATCTTTATAAATTAAATACAAATGATAAAGATATAAAAGAAAATATTAGTGATATATTAGAAGTTCCTTTAATGATAGATTATTTATTTAAAACAGGAAAAATAAAAGAATATGGTTTTCCTATACCTGAAGATGTTGATGCATATCAATTATTAAGTACTTTAGATGAAAAAACTATTAAAACTACCTTAGGTGAAATGGATTCAAAATTAAAAGAAATGCCTGAATCAATTATTACTAGTTCAGCCATTATAGCTTTAAAAGCAGAATATGAAGAAATTGGTTTAAATACATCTAAAATTCAAACTAATTATATATTAGTTAGTGGAGCAAAAATGATATTTATTTCATTAATAATTATGATTGATGCTTTACTTATTGGATTCTTTGGAGCAAAATTAGCTGGTAAATTAGGAAAAACTTTAAGGGAAAAAGTATTTACTAAAGTAGTTAGTTTTTCTAAAACAGAAATGAAGAAATTTGGTACTGCTTCTTTAATAACAAGAACTACAAATGATATTCAACAAATACAACAAATTGTAGTATTCTTAATGCGTGTAGTTATTTATGCACCAATAATCGCAGTAGGTGGAATAATTAAAACAACAAGTAAATCTGGCTCTATGGGTTGGATAATATTTGGTGCTGTATGTGCATTATTTGTTGTATTATTAGCATTATTTGCTTTTGTAATGCCTAAGTTCAAAATGTTACAAAAATTAATAGATAAATTAAATTTAGTGGCACGTGAAATACTAAATGGTATTCCAGTAATAAGAGCATTCAATAATGAAAAGCATGAAGAAAATAGATTTGCTGATGCTAATAAAACATTAAACAAAGTAGAATTATTTGTAAGTAGGGTAATGGCTTTAATGATGCCATTAATGTCACTTCTTATGTATGTAGTATGTATCGCAATAGTATGGAAAGGTGCATACGAAATTAATGCTGGTACTATGCAAGTAGGAGATATCATGGCATATATTCAATATGCAATGCAAATAATATTCTCATTCCTAATGATAGGAGTTATGAGTATTATGTTACCTCGTGCTATTGTTTCTGCTAATCGTATATTAAAAGTATTAGAAGAAGAACCAACTATTAAAAATCCTAAAAAAATAAAGAAATTTAATAAAAATAAAACTGGTGTTGTAGAATTTAAAAATGTATGTTTTAGATATCCTGATGCTATGGAAGATGTAATTACTGATGTAAATTTCAAAGCATTACCAGGGACAACAACTGCTTTTATAGGATCTACTGGTAGTGGTAAATCAACATTAATTAATTTAATACCAAGATTCTATGATGTAACTGAGGGTAGTATTTTAATTGATGGTGTTAATATTAAAGATGTTAATGTTAAAGATTTAAGAAAGAAGATAGGATATATACCACAAAAAGGAATGTTATTTAGTGGAACAATATCTTCAAATATAAAATATGGTAATGATAAATTAAAACCTGAAGAAATGATTAAAGCAAGTAAAATTGCGCAAGCAGATGAGTTTGTTAAAAAACTAGATGACAAATATGAATCATCAATTTCACAAGGTGGAACTAATGTATCTGGTGGTCAAAGACAAAGATTATCAATTGCTCGTGCAATTGCTGTAAATCCAGATATCTATATTTTTGATGATAGTTTCTCAGCACTTGATTTTAAAACAGATGCTAAATTAAGAAAAGAATTATCAAAAATAACTAAAAAGAGTACAGTATTTATTGTTGCTCAAAGAATAAGCACAATTCTAAATGCAGATCAAATAGTTGTTTTAAATGAAGGAAATGTAGTTGGAATTGGTAAACATAATGAATTAATGAAAAATTGTGAAGTATATAAAGAAATTGCTTTATCACAACTTAGTGAGGAGGAACTTTCAAATGTCAAAGAATAATAAAAAAATGAATATGCCTGACAAACCAAAAAACTTTAAGAAAGCTTTCTCAAAATTAGCTAATTATTTAAAAAAATATTATATAGGAATAATAATAGTAATTATATTTGCAATACTATCAACAATATTTGCAATTATTGGGCCTAATATGTTAGGTGATGCAGTTACTGAAATATATACTGGTTTGATTGCTAAAATTACAAATACAGGTTCAATGAATTTTGATGCTATTAATAAAATATTAATAAGTTTATTAATACTTTATATATTAAGTTCATTATTTAATTATATACAAGGTTATATTATGAATACTATATCTTGTAAAATGGCTTATAATTTAAGAAGAGATTTAATAAAAAAAGTAAATAAATTGCCTATGGCATATTTTGATAAACAAACACATGGTGAAGTATTATCAAGAATAACTAATGATGTAGATACATTAAGTAATAACTTAAGTCAAAGTTTAAGTCAATGTATAACTAGTTTAGCAACTATAATTGGTGTATTAGTAATGATGATTAGAATTAATGGATTAATGACATTAGTTAATTTATTAATATTGCCTATATCATTAATTGGTATGGTATTTATAGTATCAAAATCACAAAAATATTTTAAACAAAAACAAGATTATTTAGGAAATGTAAATGGTATAGTTGAAGAAATATATGGTGGACATGATGTAGTAAAAGCGTTTAATGGTGAAGAAAAAGCTGTTAAAAAATTTAATGAATATAATGAAAAATTATATGAATCTGCTTGGAAGAGCCAATTTATTTCTAGCTGTATGCATCCACTTATGAATTTTGTTGGAAACTTAAGTTATGTAGTTGTTTCAATATTAGGTGGTTATTTAGCTGTAAAAGGTAAAGTAACAGTTGGTAATATAGTTTCATTTACACAATATGTAAGAAACTTTAATCAACCAATAGGTCAAATGGCTCAAATATCAAGTATGTTCCAAGCAACAGTTGCTGCTGCAGAAAGAGTATTTGAATTCTTAGAAGAAAAAGAAGAAATTAAAGATGTAAAAAACTCTTTACCAGTAAATAATTTAAAAGGAACAATAGAATTTGATAAAGTTCATTTTGGTTATAATGAAGATAAAATAATTATTAATGATTTCAATGCTAAAATTAAACCAGGTGAAAAAATTGCAATAGTTGGGCCAACTGGAGCAGGAAAAACTACAATTGTAAAATTGTTAATGAGATTTTATGATGTAAATAGTGGTTCAATAAAGATTGATGGTCATGATATTAAAGAATTTAAACGTGGTGAATTAAGAAGCTTATTTGGAATGGTGCTTCAAGATACATGGTTATATAGTGGTACAATTGCTGATAATATTAAATATGGTAAATTAGATGCTAATATTGAAGATATTAAAAATGCCTGTAGAGCAGCATCAGTACACCATTTTATAAAAACTTTGCCTGATGATTATAATATGATTATTAATGAAGAAAGTGATAATATATCACAAGGACAAAAACAACTTCTTACAATAGCTCGTGTAATACTTGCTGATCCTAAAATATTAATTTTGGATGAAGCTACTTCATCAGTAGATACTAGAACAGAAATATTAATTCAAAAAGCAATGGATAAACTTATGGAAGGAAGAACAAGTTTCATAATAGCCCATAGATTATCAACAATTAAGAATGCAGATTTAATTCTAGTTATGAAAGATGGAGATATTGTAGAAACAGGTAATCATAAAGATTTAATTAAAAAGAATGGTTTTTATGCTAATCTATATAATTCTCAATTTGAAGAAATTTAGTACAATAATATATTATTGTACTTTTTTGGTTTTATTGATATAATTAAAGTAATAATAAAGGTAGGTAAATATGAAGAAAAAAGGATTTACATTAATTGAACTATTAGCAGTAATATTAATACTAGCAATTATTGCTTTAATCGCAATACCAG
>DAOPJC010000026.1:0-11970 GCA_035399485.1 Bacilli bacterium | reverse complement strand
CATATTTTAAACTTGTGTTTTTATTTGATGTCTACTCAGTGGGATGCATTTCATATATAAATTGTGTTTTTTTTATTTAATATCATATATTTAAATAGGTGATATTATGAAATTTAATGATATTAAAAACTCATTCTTTGAAGAAAATTTTAAAGTAATATATTTAAACAAAAAAATAAATATTGTTAATTATAAAAAAATAGAACACTTTGATTCTAATAAAATAGAAATATCTTATAATAATGGATTAATTAAAATATTAGGGAATAAACTAGTTATTAAAAAATTATTAAAAGATGAATTATTAATAAATGGTTTAATAGAAAAATTAGAATTTAGGTGATTAAGTGAATAATATTAAAGTAAATATTAATGGTAAAAAAATAGATTTATTCATTAAGAAAATAGTAAATAATGATATAGAATTATTTAATATAGAGTATATATCTAATAGTGAAATAAATATTATAATAGATAAAAAAGATTATTATAAGATTAAAAAAATTAAAACAATATATAAAATTAAAATAGTCAAAAAATATGGTATTGATAATTTAAAAGATATTATCAAATATAATAAAATAATTTTTTTATTTTTATTCATTTGTATTATAATATTAATCTTTTTAAGTAATATTATTTTTTCAATTAAGGTAGTACATAATGATGAAGAAATAAGAGACATAATTTTTAAAGAATTAAATAATAATGGAATTAAAATACATGGATTTAAAAAAAATAAAAAGGAAATTAATAAAATAAAAGATAAAATATTAGTAGAGTACAAAGATAAAATAGAATGGTTAGAAATAGAAAATATTGGTACTTCATATATAGTGCGATTACAAACAAGAATAATACCTCAGATAGATGATAAGAAAGCAAATAGAAATGTAGTTGCTAAAAAGAATGCAGTAATTAAAAAGATAGAAGCTATTGCAGGTAATGTTGATAAACAAAGAGGAGAATATGTTAAAAAGGGAGATATTATTATTAATGGCAGTATTAAACTTAATGAATCTATAAAAGAAAATATTGCAGCAGATGGAATAGTATTTGGAGAAGTATGGTATACTACTACAGTTTCTTATCCTTTTATATATCAGGAAGATATAACTACTAATGAAGAAACAACAAATATCATTTATAATTTTTTGAATAAAGAAAAAATACTATATGGTAAAAAATATAAATATAAAAAAAATATAGAAACTAAAAAAATTAGTTCTTCATTTTTACCTATTTATATATCAATAGAGAAAAACAAACAATTAAAAAAAATTGATTATATACTGACTTGTGATCAAGCAATAAATAAAGCCACTATAAAAGGAAAAAAGAAGATGGAAAGTAAATTAAAAGATAGTGAATATATTATTTCTACTAAAATACTTTCTACAAAATGTGATATTAATAGTGCTATTGTAGAAATATTTTATGCTGTATATGAAAATATAACTGATTATCAAATAATCAATTGAAAATAAACCTATTTTATAATATAATATAAGTTAATAGGGATGGTAAAAATGAATAAAATAGGTATTTATAATGAAACAAAAAAAGATATAGAAGAAATAAAATATATTAATGATGTAATTGAAGTAGCAATTAAAAATCAAAAATTAGATAATTTAGAGTTTAATATTATTATAGTTGATAATGAATATATACATAATTTAAATAAGAATTATAGAAATATTGATAGACCTACTGATGTAATTACATTTGCTTTAGAAGATAATAAAGATTTTTTAGAAATAGATCATAGAGTATTAGGAGATATTTATATATCAATAGACAAAGCAATTGAACAAGCTAATGAATATGGCCATAGTTTAAAAAGAGAAATATGCTTTTTAGCAGTTCATGGTTTTTTACATTTACTTGGATATGATCATATGAAAAAAGAAGATGAAGAAGTAATGTTCCCATTACAGGAGGTAATACTAAATGAAGCAGATATCAAGAAATAAAGATAAAGGAAATTTTTTAGAAAGATATATAAAAAGTTTTATACATGCAATAAGTGGATTTTGGTATGCACTTGTATATGAGCATAATATGATAATAATAGTGCCTGCTATTATAGTAACTTCAGGTTTAGGTTTATATTATCATATTGATAAATATGAATGGTTATTTTGTATATTATGTTTTGGTGCAGTAATGGCAACCGAAATGCTTAATACAGCAATTGAAGCTTTAGTTGATTTAGTTACAACTGAATATCATCCATTAGCAAAAATTGCAAAAGATACAGTTTCAACTGCTACTTTAGTATTTTGCGTAACAGCTTTTGTAGGTGCATTAATTATCTTTGTACCTAAGATATTTTAGGAGGGTTTATGAAAGAAAAATTAATTAAATTATTAGATAATTCTTATAGTCCATATTCTAAATTTAGAGTATCTGCAATCGCAGTTATGAAAGATGGTAAAGAATTTAATGGTGTAAATGTTGAAAATGCTTCTTTTGGTGCAACAGTTTGTGCAGAAAGAACTGCCATTTTAAGTGCTATCGCAGCAGGTTATAAAAAATATGATTTTGAAAAATTATATGTTATGTGTGATAACGATAAAATTGGTATGAGTTGTATGTTATGTCGTCAAGTGATTAGTGAATTATTTGAAAGTGATAAAGAAGTAATCGCATTTAATCCAAAGGGAGAATATATTATTCATACAGTTAGTGAATTATGTCCATATCCATTTAATGATGAGGATTTAAAATGAGAAGTGGTTTTGTAAGTTTAGTTGGAAGACCAAATGTAGGTAAATCAACTTTATTAAACAGTATTGTAGGTAAAAAAATTGCGATAACATCTAATAAACCACAAACAACAAGAAACATAATTCAAGGTATTTATAATGAAGAAGATACACAAATAGTATTTGTCGATACTCCAGGAGTACATAAACCAAATCATAAATTAGGTAATTATTTAAATAAGCAAGCTTATTATAGTATTGATGATGTAGATGCAATATTATTCTTAATTGATATTAATGAACAATTTGGTAGAGGAGATACTTTTGTTTTAGATAAAGTAAAAGCCGCTAATAAACCAATAATATTAGTATTAAATAAAATAGATAAAGTTAGCAATGAACAAATATTAAAGAAAATCAATGAATATAAAAATATATATCCATTTGATGATATTGTTCCAGTATCTGCATTTAAAAAGAATAATGTAGGTGAACTAGTAAAAACTATTAAAAAATATTTAAAAGATGATATTAAATATTATGATGATACATGGGTTACAAATAAACCTTTAACATTTCAAATATCAGAAATAGTTAGAGAAAAAGTATTTAATCTAACAGAGCAAGAAGTTCCACATTCATTAACTTGTATAGTAGAAAATATTGAAAAAGATAAAAATAGTTATCATATAAATGTCGCAATTATTGTTGATAGAGATGCGCTAAAAAGAATAATAATCGGTAAGCAAGGTAACATGATAAAAGAAATAGGTGTAAGATCACGTACTGAATTAGAAGAATTTTTAGGTAAAAAAGTATATTTGGAAACTTATGTAAAGACAATTAAGAATTGGCGTGATAAAGAAAAATACTTACAAGAATTTGGATTTAATGATTTTGAGAATTAATTTATTAGGGGGAAATAATGGAAAGGTTGAATGAAAAGTGTTCATATATAAATCATGCATATGTATCAAGAAATGAACAACTTTATGCGCTTGAATTATTAGAAAAAATGAGAAATCAAGCTGATATATATAGAAAAGAAGTAGATGAAGTTCTTGATGAAAATAAAGTAATAGATAGTTTAAAAAATCCTAAAAAATACTATGATATTTTGTTATACTTGATTATATATGAAAATAAGTTAACAGAAAAATATAAAAATGACATAGTATTTAAAGCTTTAGATAATCAAACAGAAAAATACTTTAATCCAATATTACATATTCTTATGATGGAAACAGAATTAAATGATGAAATAGTAAAAAAGATTATAGACATTACTAATCAAGAATATGTTGATAAAAATCATAGTGTTTTAGGAAATAAACCTTTTGATTATCGTTATCATATATTAAAAAGACATGAAATAAGTCTTGAATTAAAAAAAGAGATATTAGAACGTTATGAATTTGATGACAGCTATGGCGAAGATGAAGAAATTCAAATTCACTATGATGTTGAATTTGAATTGAGAAATAGAGATAAAAAAAATTCAACAATTGAAAATGATAAAAACTTATCAGATGAAATTAGAGCATATCAATTGATTAAAAAACGTAAATATCAAATTAATGAATAAAAAAATATAAACATATCATAATATAATAGGTGATAAAATGAATAAAGAATTATTATGGGATATGTTTAAACATACAGGGAAGATAGAATATTATATAAAATATAAAGAACTAATAAATAAGGATAGTTAGGATGATTTTATGAGAGAAGTAAATAAAGGAGAAATCTATAAACATTTTAAAGGGCACATATATAAAATAGTTTGTGTGGCAACTAATTCTGATGATTTAAGAAAACAAGTTATTTATCAAGATACAACAAATGAAGAAAAGATTTGGGTTAGAGATTATGATGAATTTATTTCATTGGTTGATAAAAATAAATATCCTGATTGTACACAAGAATATAGATTTGAATTAGTAAAATGATAGAAGCAGTTGAAGGAATAATTATTAGTGAACTTGAATATGGTGAAACTAGTAAAATACTTAATGTATTAACTCCTAATTTAGGTGTTATTGGTATAATGGCAAAAGGTTCACGAAGTTTAAAAAGTCAACTAAGAAGTGTTACTAATAAGCTTACTTATGGAAAGTTTTATATTAAATATAATGAAAATAAACTATCTATATTAAATAGTGTTGATATAATTAATAATTTAAGAAACACTAAAACAGATATTGAAAGAATAAGTTATGTTTCATATTTAGTAGAACTTGCTAGCCAAGTTATAAAAAATAGTGGAATTAATGAAGAAGTATATCAATTATTAATTGATAGTATACTAAAAATAGAAAATGGATTTGATCCATTAGTAATAACAAATATATTAGAATTAAAATATTTAGATTATTTAGGTGTTATGCCTGTACTAGATTGTTGTGCAGTTTGTGGAAATACACGCTCAATCGCAACTTTATCTAGTTATAAAGGTGGATATCTTTGTAATAATTGTTTAAAAGGTGAAAAAATAGTTACTGATAAAACTATAAAATTAATTAGAATGTTTTATTATGTTGATATTAAAAAAATAGAAAAACTAGATATTAGTTTACAATCAAAAATGGAAATAAATAGTTTTTTAAATGATTATTATGATAGATATACAGGACTTTATTTGAAAACAAAAGCATTCATAAATAATTTGAAAAAGATAGCGTAGGTGAATTATGTATTTTAAATATAGATTTATTTTAGTACCAATAACTGCCTTGATAATATGTCAAATAATTAAATTTACTTTAGAATCAATTAAATGTAAAGAATTAAGATTTGATAGATTATTAAATGGAGCTGGAGGTATGCCAAGTACTCATACAACTTTTAGTATATCTCTAACTACTTTGGTAGGTTTAGAAATAGGTGCATCAGATCCATTATTTGCTGTATGCTTAATATTCTCTATGATAGTATCTTATGACGCTATTGGCGTAAGATATGAAAGCGGTAAACAAGCAGAAGCTATTAATGATTTAGTTGAAGATTTAATTACTAATAAAAAGCAAAAATTAAATTATAAAGTTTTAAAAGAACAATTAGGACATAAACCTCTTGAAGTATTAGGTGGTTTAATTCTTGGATTTACAGTAAGTTTTATATTTTATACTTTTATATTTTAATTGACAAAATATAAAAAAGTTATTATAATTGTTGTTAATGTGATGACCAAGAGGAGTAAATATATATTTTATTATAGAGAATTAGTGGTTGGTGTAAACTAATATAAAAGTATATTGAAGGTAGCTTGTGAGCTTATTATCTAAGTTAATAGGATAATACGTATATATGCGTTAAATATTTGAGATATATTATTATTAAATTAATAATATAAATAAGGTGGTACCGCGTAATCACGTCCTTATATGGATGTGATTTTTTTATTTATAGAAAGGAAGATAAAAATGGATTATAAACGCTGGTATAAAAAATTTAATGATTATGCTAAAAATTTTGATTTAAAGAAAAAATGGATAATGTATAAATATCATCATACTTATCGAGTGGTTGAATATGCCAAAAAAATTGCAATCTCATTAAAATTAAAAGAAGAAGATTTTGATTTAGCTATTTTATCTTCCTTACTACATGATATTGCAAGATTTGAGCAATGGACTAAATATGAAACTTATGTTGATGCTAAATCATTTGATCATGGAGATCAAGGTTATAAAATATTAAAAGAAAATAATTATATAAATGAATATATTGAATCTAAAGAAAAACAAGATATTGTCTTGTATGCAGTTAAAAATCATAATAAAAAAAATATAGATGATAGTATAAATGACTCTAAATATCAGTTAATTGCGAATATTGTAAGAGATGCTGATAAATTAGATATTATGATGGAATTATGTAATTTCATTAAAGATGATTCTAGTAAATTAAATGATATAATAGTAGAAAAAATTAATAATAGGGAATTATGTGATAATAAATATATTAAAAATGATGTAGATGGGATTTTAAGAGCTTTAGGTTTTATTTTTGATTTAAACTGTAAATATTCATTTGAATTTATATTAAAAAATAAAATAATTGAAAATAAAATACAATTATTAGAAATATATACTAATGATGAGAGATTAGAAGAAATAAAGAATAATTTAATAAATTATGCAAAGGAGAAAATAAAATGTTAGAAACAAAGTATAATCATAAAATAGTTGAAGATAATAAATATGAAAACTGGAAACAAAAAGGTTATTTTGAATCAGGAGATTTAACTAAAAAACCATATGCAATAGTAATTCCACCTCCAAATATAACAGGTAAACTACATTTAGGACATGCATGGGATACAACTTTACAAGATATCATAATACGTTATAAAAGAATGGATGGATATGATACTTTATGGTTACCAGGAATGGATCATGCAGGAATTGCAACTCAAGCAAAAGTAGATGCAAGATTACGTAGTGAAGGCATTAATCCAAGAAGTATGAATAGAGAAGAATGGTTAAAACATGCTTGGGCATGGAAAGAAGAATATGCTAATAATATTCATACACAATGGGCAAAAATGGGACTTTCATTAGATTACACTAAAGAAAGATTTACTCTTGATGAAGGATTAAATAAAGCTGTAAGAAAAGTATTTGTTGATCTATATAATAAAGGATTAATTTATCGTGGCGAAAGAATCATTAACTGGGATCCAGTTCAAATGACAGCTTTATCTACAGAAGAAGTTATCTATAAAGAAGATAAAGGTGCATTTTATCATTTAAAATATTTCATAGAAGGAACAAATGATTATTTAGATGTAGCTACTACAAGACCAGAAACAATGTTTGGTGATACTGCAGTTGCTGTAAATCCTAATGATGAAAGATATAATCACTTAATTGGTAAAAATGTTATATTACCAATAGTAAATAAATTAATACCTATCATAGGTGATGAACATGCAGATCCAGAATTTGGAACAGGTATAGTTAAAATTACACCAGCACATGATCCTAACGATTTTGAAGTTGGTAATAGACATAATTTAGAGAGAATAGTAGTAATGAATCCAGATGCTACTATGAATGAAAAAGCATTAAAATATTGTGGAATGACAAGAGAAAAATGTCGTGAAGAATTATTAAAAGATTTAAAAGAACAAGATATATTAATAAGTATTGAAGAAATGATACATAGTGTTGGACATTCTGAAAGAAGTGATGCTGTAGTAGAACCATATTTATCAAAACAATGGTTTGTAAAAATGCGTCCACTTGCTGATAGAGTATTAAATAATCAAAAAAATAAAGATACAAAAGTTAACTTTGTGCCTTCAAGATTTGAAAAAACTATGAATCACTGGATGGAAATCACTTATGATTGGTGTATATCTCGTCAACTATGGTGGGGACATAGAATCCCAGTATGGTATAAAGGTGAAGAAATATACTGTGGTATGGAAGCTCCTAAAGAAGAAGGTTGGGTACAAGATAATGATGTATTAGATACATGGTTTAGTAGTGCTTTATGGCCATTTTCAACATTAGGCTGGCCAGAAGATGATAAATTAGTTAATAGATATTATCCAAATGATTGCCTAGTTACAGGATATGATATTATTCCATTCTGGGTAAACCGTATGACTTTCCAAGGGTTAGAATTTACTGATAAAAGACCATTTAAAGATTGTTTGATACATGGTTTAATTCGTGATAAACAAGGTAGAAAAATGAGTAAAAGTTTAGGTAATGGTGTAGATCCTATGGACGTTATTGAAGAATATGGATGTGACTCACTTAGATTCTTTTTAGCAACTTCATCTGCTCCAGGAATGGATTTAAGATATGATGAAGAAAAAGTAAAGAGTACTTGGAATTTTGTTAATAAATTATGGAATGCTTCAAGATTTGTTTTAATGAACTTAGAAGGATTTAATGAAAAAGATTACGAATTATCTAATTTAACATTAGCTGATAAATGGATACTTGAAAAAGAAAATGAATTAATTAAAAAAGTAAGAAAAAGTATGGATAAATATGAATTTAATGTTGTAGGAACAGAACTTTATAGTTTTACATGGAATGATTTCTGCGATTGGTATATTGAACTTGCAAAAGCTAAAATGGATAATACAACAAAGAGTGTATTAATTAAAGTATTAACAGATGTTTTAAAAATGCTTCATCCATTTATGCCATATGTAACAGAAGAAATATATCAAATGTTACCAATTAAAGATAGTGAATCAATAATGATAAGCAATTATCCAACTACATCAAAAATTAATTATGTAAAAGAAAAAGAAGAATTAGATGAAATTATTGAATTAATAATCAATATTAGAAGAGCAAAACTTGAAAATAAAATTGGTAAAGATTTTATATTAGCTCATTATAATAATGAAGTATTATTAAATAATATTGAATTAATTAAAAAGATGACTAAATGTGAAAATATTGTCAATAATAATAGTGACAGTAATTTAGCAAAAATTGATATTAATTTCAATAAAAATATAGTATCTATCTATTATGATGGATCAATGAGTGAATCTGATTATGATAATTTATTAAAAGAAAAAGAAAAACTTATTTCTTCAATAAACAGAAGAAAAAACCTTTTAAATAATGAGAATTATGTTAATAAAGCACCTAGTAATGTAGTTGAAAATGACAAAAAATTACTAGCAAAAGAAGAAGAAGATTTGAAATTATTATTGAAAAAAATTGAAAAATAAAGTACTGTAAAGTATTTTATTTTTTTTATTAGAAAAATGTCGAAACTTGTTGACTAAGTATTTTTTCTTTGATATACTAAAAATGTAAAATAAAGGAGGAATAGACGATGTCAAAAAAAGGTTTTACATTAATCGAACTTTTAGCCGTTATATTAATACTTGGTATTATTGCTTTAATCGCAATTCCAGTTGTTAATAACATCATTACTGAATCTAAAATAGGAGCTTGGAAATCAACAGCAAATAACGTTGTTAATGCTTATGAACAATATGCTCAATTAAATGAATTAAAAGGAGTAGCAGTTATTACTGACTTCAGCGATGGAACTACTTTCTCAGGAGCTAGTTTAGCTGGTAGTTATGTAAAAACTACTGTTGGAATGAAAGGTGAACTTCCAACTACATTCACTAAATTGATGTTAAATACTAACGGTGACGCACTTGTTTCATTTACAGAAGATTCAATCACTTGTAAAAACTATGCTGGTGATGATGCTGAAGTAACTACAGCAACTGCAGTAACTGAAATGTCTTGTTCTAAATAATTCAGTAAATTAATAGCTAAATGATATAAAACTGTCGTAAGACAGTTTTTTTCATACTTTAGTAATTATTACACATACTAACAATGAAGAAGGAGGTGTAATAGTGAAAAAAGGTTTTACATTAATTGAATTACTTGCTGTTATTTTGATTTTGGGTATTATCGCTTTAATCGCAATACCAGTAGTAAATAATATAATAAGTGATGCTAAAATAGGTGCTGAGCAAACAACTGCTAATAATATGGTTAACCAAGCTGAGACATATTTAGAATTATGCCAATTAAAAAATGATACTGAATGTGTAACTGACTTTAAGACATTAACTGATTCTACCTTAAAAACTACATTAAATATAAAAGGAGATATTCCTACAATTGATGAAATAACTACATACCAAATAACAGATGGTAAAGTAAGTTTATCATATACAAAAGATGGAATAACATGTACAGCAACTGCTTCTTCAGCTGCAACTTGTACAAAATAATTATTAATAGATATAATTATGTTTAATTAATTATGATACAACAAAAGTTGTATCTTTTTTATATAAATTAGCAAAATAGTATTGACAGTGCTAATTGGTAGAGATATAATTAAATAGCAATCGATAAAAAAGAGTGCTAATGCATATACTATTAAGAGGTGATGATATGCTAAGTAGTAGACAAGAAGAATTGTTGAAACTAATAGTTGAAGATTATGTTAAAACTGCTAAACCAGTAAGTTCTAATGCATTATGTGAAATATTAAATGTTTCAAGTGCAACAATTAGAAATGAAATGGCTTCTTTAAAAGATGAAGGGTTATTAGAAAAAACACATATTTCTTCTGGAAGAGTTCCTAGTGAAAAAGGTTATAGATATTATGTTGATAATATTATGAAACCTAAAGAACTTACAGGTGACGATATTTTAAAACTTCAAACTATAGTAAGAAATAGTTCATTAGTAATAGAAGATTATATAGCAAAAAGTGTAGAAATAGTATCAGAGATGACTAATCTAACTGCTGTAGTACTAGGATCTTCATCAAACGAAAATAAAATTAGTAAAGTTGAAGTTGTTCCATTTAGTGAGAATAATTTAGTTGCTATTATAATAACTGATAAAGGTCATATTGAACATAAAAATATTATTATTGAAGAGAAAGTTTCAATAGATGATATTAAAAAATCAGTAGATATAATAAACAAATTTATTATTGGTACACCAATAGATGAAGTACCATCTAAATTGGAATTTGAAGTAAAACCAATAATAAGCCAATATATTGAAAGACATGAAGCATTATATAACGCTTTCTACAATGCCTTTAGCGATTTTACTACACCATCATATACAATGAAAGGCACTAAAAATATATTAATGCAACCTGAATTTAATGATGTAGATAAGATGCGTGATATTATTAGCAAATTTGAAGATAAAGAAATAGTTAGTAATATAAAAGAAACTGATAAAGGAATAAATATTTATATCGGTAGTGAAAATGAATTTGATGATGATGTAACTATTATTAAAACAAAATATAATATAAATGGTGAAGAAGGAACAATTGCTTTAATTGGACCAAAAAGAATGGAATACAGTAGAGTTATTTCACTATTAGACTATATAACAAAGAATATTAATAATGAATAATCAACATGGAGGTAATATGAAAGAAGAAAATAATTGTAAAGATGGAGTATGTGAATTTAATATTCCAAATGAAACAGTAGAAAATAATTGCACTTGTGAAAGCGATTGCAAATGTGGTTGCCAAGAAGGTAAGGAATGTACATGTTCTGGCGATTGCAAAGACGATAAAAAAGACAAAAAGAAAAATAAAAAAGAATTAGAAATAATTAGTAAATTAGAAGAACAAAATAAATTATTAAATGATGCATTATTAAGAAATAAAGCAGAATTTGTAAATTACCGTAAACGTTTAGAAGATGAACAAGTTAAATTTATTAAATCTTCATTTGCATATTTCATAAATTTAACTTGTTCATCTT
>DAOPJC010000025.1:2260-11982 GCA_035399485.1 Bacilli bacterium | reverse complement strand
TAAAATGGTTCTATGTACATATCCAATATTCTTAATTATACCTATAATATTTATGTTAGCTACAATCTTTATTAGTGCAATTATACCTGCAAGAAGAGCAAGTAAAATTTCACCAATTGAAGCAATTAGATTAAATGATGATATTAAAATTAAAGGCAAAAAAGTTAAATCACCTAAATATATTAGAAAAATATTTGGTATTGAAGGAGATATAGCTTATAAAAATATTAAACGTAATAAGAAAAAATATCGTATTACAATAGCTTCTTTATTTATTAGTATTGTATTATTCATATCATTCTCAGGATTTATGGATTATGCTTTAAGAGGATCAGAAGATTATTTAGGATCATTTGATTTTGACGCTATTGTAACATATCAAGATAAAAATAATTATGTAAATAGTGTTATAAATAGTGAGTATATAGATTATTCAGCAGATTTCACAATGATTGGATTAAATACAACTGATAAATTTGATAGTTTATATAATAAGAATTTTAAACAATTATTAGATGATAATGATATTGGAAGTGAAAATAATTTAACTGTTATTATTCTATCTGATAAAGAATTTAATAAATATTTAAAAGAAAATAATTTTAAAGAAGAAAAAGCAATATTATATGGTCATTATCAAAAAATCATGTATAGTACTAATAGTAGAAAATCATATAATATGTCAAAATATAATAATAAATTAAAAGATAAGATGAGTATTAATATATCTGCACTTATATATGATGAAAATAAAGATATAGAAGGTTCTAATTATGAAGGTGATATGGTATCACTTAGTACTATTGAAGACTATTATATTTCTTCAAAAGAAATACCTGGTTCAGCTTTATTAGATTCTTATGAACATCCAATTATATTATTAAATAACTCATTAGCAAGTAAATATAGTGTTAAAAAATATAAAGAAAAAGTAGAAAATTATATTTTAATTAAAACTAATAATAATGATAAATATGATAAATATGTATCAGGAATAGAAGATCATGCTAGTGAAAAAGATAAAGAAAATGCTTATTATGAAAATGTAACTAAAGAAATTAAAGATACTCTTAATATGATTTTTATAGTTAAATTATTAGTATATGGATTTATTTGCTTAGTAACATTAATTGGTATTACTAGTGTATTTAATACTATTAATACAAGTATAGCTTTAAGAAGAAAAGAATTTGCTGTATTTAGAAGTATTGGATTAACACCTGGTGGATTTAGAAAAATGATGTTATGTGAAAGTATATTCTTTGGTTTAAAATCATTAATATATGCTTTACCAGTTTCAATTGGTGTTGTAGCATTAATCGCAAAATCAACTGAAGGAATGGTATCTATGGATCATTTATTAATTCCATGGGGAAGTATAATATTCTCTATTCTAGGAGTATTTGTTGTAATCGCTATATCTATGATATATGCAACACATAAAATTAAAGACGAAAACATCTTAGATGCAATTAGAGAAGAAAATATATAAAAAAGTAATGAAAATTACTTTTTTATGTGCTAAAATTGAAGTGGTGATAGTATGGATTACTTAAAAATAGTTAAACAAAAAGATTTATTGATTTTTAAGGATGATGTAATGATGCAATATCATTTTGATTATGATTCTAAAAGACTATATCAATTTAAAAAAGGATTAGAAAAATACGCAGTTAATAAACCTATTGAAATTAATGGTATAGTTGATGATGGAACAAATCCAATTAATCATATTCTTAGACATAATCGTAAAAAAAAGAAACATATTTCTTATCGCTTTACTAATAATTTACATTATGTATATAATTATAGAACAGAAAAAAGAAATGATAAGAAAGTAGAATTATATGATATATATGCAGATGTACAAGAACTATCTGGAATAGAATTATCTTTTTGTGATTCTGATAAAGATTATGATATTATATTAAGCCCAATAAAAAAATATGCTGAACAACAATTTAACTATAAAAATAGTAGTATGGATAAAGATATAATATCATTAGAAAAATTAAAAGAAGGTTTTTATGCTTTAAATGTTAAAGACCGTAAGTTATCATTAGATGATATTCAAAATTATATGGAAGAATATCAAAGTTGCTTTGAATTAGTTGGAGAAGAAGAATATCAAGGTGATTGTGATGAATATTATCTTAAATTAGCTAAAGAAAATACAGAAGCACTAGAATATTTAAAAGAACATAATATGTTTAGTAATTTTATTCCCCAAAATAAAATAAAATTAAGATAGAAGGAAAAGGGAAAATGATAAAAATAATAGAATTTGTATTCTTAGGAATACTACAAGGTTTTACTGAACCAATACCAGTTTCAAGTAGTGGTCATATACTAATTTTTCAAACAATATTTGAAAAATTTAATCAAAATATAAATATAGATTTTTCATTATTAGCGACTTTAACTAATTTTGGTAGTCTAATTGCAATATTATTATTCTTTAGAAAAGATATAATAAATTTATTTAGAGCATTCTTTACTTATATTTTTAATAAAGATAAAAGAGAAAAGAATAAAGATGATTATAAATATTGTTGGTTAGTTGTTTTAGCAACTATTCCTGCAGGTATAGCTGGAATAATTGTAACTAAATTAGAATTACTTGATTTTTTAGAGGAAAATGTTAGATTTGTAGGTTTAATGCTTATTGTAACAGCGTTCTTCTTATTCTTGATAAAAGACTTTAAAGGAATAAAAAGTAATAAAAATATAACTTTTAAAGACGCAATTATAATAGGATTTGCACAAATGATTGCTTTAATACCAGGTATTAGTCGTAGTGGTGCTACTATCGTAGGTGGGATGTTTAGAGGATTAAAAAGAGAAGTAGCTTTTAAGTTTTCATTTATATTATATATTCCTATTTCAATTGCAACTGGAATATTAGGTATTAAAGATTTAATAGAATTATCTATATCTAAAACAGAATGTTTATATTATTTATTAGCGACTTTACTAGCAGGTATATTAACTTATATCGCAACAAAATGGTTTAATAGAGTTGTTAAAGAAGGAAAATTTATTTATTTTTCAATATATTGCTTAATCGCAGGATTACTTGTAATAATATTTTTATAATATACGTATATATACGTATATTTTTTTAATTTTAATGAATTTACAACATTTGACATATATCTTATTTTATAAAGCATATAATTATGATATAATTACGATAGGGTGTGATAGAGTGAGAGTTATAATTAGTGCTGGTGGAACTGGCGGACATATATATCCTGCTTTAGCTATTATAAATAAAATAAAAGAGAAAGAACCAAATAGTGAATTCTTGTATATAGGAACACATAATAGAATGGAAAAAGATATTATTCCAAGTATGAATATTCCTTTTAGAAGTATAGAAATATATGGTTTGAATCGTAAAAAAATATTTAAAAATGTTAAAGTAGTATCTTGCTTATTTAAAGCATATAAAGAATGTAAAAGTATTATTAAAGAATATGATCCAGATATAGTAATAGGTGTTGGAGGTTATGTTACAACACCAGTAATTAAAGCTGCTAAAAAGTTAGGTTATAAAACTTTTATACATGAGCAAAATAGTATACCTGGTAAAGCTAATTTATATTTAGAAAAATATACTGATAAAATTGGTGTTTCATTTGAATCTTCAATGAAATATTTTGATAATAAAAAAGTAATATTTACTGGTAATCCTTGTAGTGAAAACAGTTTAAAGATAGAAGCTGCTTCAAAAAAGGAATTTGGTTTAAGTGAAAATAAGAAGACTGTATTATTTGTAATGGGTTCTTTAGGATCTTCTAAAATGAATAATTTCTTAATTAATACTATGCATAAGTTTGATAAGAAAGATTATGAAATAATATTTGTTACAGGAAAAAATGATTATGAAAAGATTAGTAAAATAGAATTCCCTAAAAATATTAAAGTAGTTCCTTATATAGATAATATGACACGTGTTATGAAATTTACTGATTTAATCATATCTCGTGCAGGAGCATCTACATTAAGTGAAGTTATTGCTTTAAATGTACCTTCTATATTAATACCTAGTCCTTATGTGACTAACAATCATCAATATAAAAATGCAATGGATTTAAAGAATAAGAATGCATGTATTTTAATAGAAGAAAAAGATTTAAATGAAGATATTTTAATTAAAAATATTGATAGTATTCTTAATGATGAAGAAAAGATTAATGAAATGAAGAATAATTTAGAATTGATGAGTATTAAAAATAGTGCAACAAAGATATACGATGTTATTAGAAATTTAGTGGGTAGATAGTATGAATATAAAAGAAATTAAAAAACTTAAAGTTGGTAAAATAATAGAGAATATTGACTTAAAAGAATATACTACGTATAAAGCTGGAGGTAAAGGAAGATTATTAGTTATTCCTTCTTCAGTAGAACAATTAATGCGCTTAATTGATTATATTAAGACAAATAATATTAAATATAAAGTTTTAGGTAATGGTTCTAACTTATTATTTTCTGATGAATTATATGATGGAATATTAATTAAATTAGATAGTTTTAATGATATTGATATTACAGGTAAAGAAATAAGAGTAGGAGCTGGATTTAGTTTAATTAAGTTAGCTTTAATTGCGGCTAGAAATGGTTTAACTGGATTAGAATTTGCTAGTGGAATACCAGGAACTGTTGGTGGAGCAATTTATATGAATGCTGGTGCCTATAAAAGTGATATGGGATATATAGTTAAGAGTGTTAAAGTATTAACTCCTAATTTTGAAATAAAAGAATTAAGTAATAAACAAATGAATTATCATTATAGAACTTCTTTCTTACAAAATAATCCAGGATATATATGTTTAGAAACTACTTTAAAGTTACAATATGGTAATAAAGAAACAATCTTAGCTGTAATCCGTGATAGGAAAAAAAGACGTCTAGAATCACAACCATTAGAGTTTCCTAGTGCTGGTTCAGTATTTAGAAATCCAACTGATATGTATGCTGGAAAACTAATTGAAGATTTAGGATATAAAGGTAAAAAAATAGGTAATGCTATGGTAAGTGAAAAGCATGCTAATTTTATTATTAATACTGGTAATGCTAAAGCTAATGATATTAGAAAACTTATTTTAGAAATAAGAGATAAAGTAAAAGAAAAATATGACATTGAATTAAAAATAGAACAAGAATTTGTAGATTAATAGGTGAATATTGTGAAGAAGAAAAAGGAAATTAAAAAGAAGATAAAGAAAAAAAGAAGAATTAAAATAAAAGTGGTATTATTATTCCTAGTTATTTTATATTTTATAGGTTTAATTATATTTACTCTTATTAATAGACCAATTTCAAGCGTATATGTAAGTGGTAATACATATTTAAGTGATTGGGATGTTATTAATTCTGCAAAATTATCTAATTATCCTTCTGCTTTAATCACAACAAATAGTTCTATTAAAAGAAAATTAGAAAAAAATATTTATATTAAGAAAGCTAAAGTTAAAAGGAAATCATATACTTCAATTAAAATAGAAATTATTGAAAATAAACCTATTTTATATAATAGTATAAGTAATAAAACTATTTTAGCTGATGGTACTGAAGTAACTAATACTTCAAATGTACCAATATTAACTAATGAAGTAGAAAAGAAATACTATAATAAATTCTTAACTGAATTAGATAATGTATCATTAAATATCTTAAATAAAATATCAGAAATTACTTATGCTCCTGATAGCGTAGATAAAAAAAGATTCTTACTTAAGATGACTGATGGTAATTATGTATATTTAACTTTATCAAAATTTAATTTAATAAATGATTATATTAATATTATAAAAGAGTTTAATAATAAAAAAGGTATATTATACTTAAACTCTGGAGGTTACTTTAAAATAATGAAAAATTAGTTCTTTTTAGAACTTTTTTTCTTTTTATACTTTTCCTTTTATTAAATTTATAGTATAATTGTTATAGATTATAGGAGGATGATATTGTTGAAGAATATATTTACTAGTATTGATATAGGCTCTGATAATGTAAAAGTAGTTACTTGTGAGCTATATAACAATAAATTAAATTTATTAGCAGCATCTTCTATAAAATCAAAAGGAATAAAAATGGGTGTTATTGTTAATCCTAATGAAGCATCAAGTGCTGTTAAACAAGCGCTAAATGAAGTAGAATCAATGCTTGGAATTAAGATTGACAAAGTAATCGCATCAGTACCAAGTAATTTTGCAGAATTTACTTTTATTAAAGGTGAAATAGAAATTACTAATGAAGAAAGTATTGTAACAAGTAAAGATATAGTTGAAGTTATGCAAATTGCTATGGATAGTAAATTAACTGCAGATAAAGAAATGGTTACAATATTGCCAATAGATTTTAGACTTAATGATCAAGATTTAGTTACAAATCCACTTGGAAGACAAACTAAAACATTAAGTACTAGAGCAATTATGGTAACTACACCAAAAAGAAATATATATTCTGTAGTTAGTGTACTTGAAGATGCTGGTTGTGATGTTATAGATATTATGATAAATAGTATTGGAAATATTAATTCATTAAAGAATAAAGTAACAGAAAACAAAATAGGTGCTATAATTGATATAGGTGCTGAAACAACAAATATAGCTTTATATAATAAAAATATAATTGTTAAGAATTCAATAATTAACATGGGTAGTAAAAAAATCGATGATATTATTATTAAAGAATATAATTTAGAACCTAGTGATGCAAAAAGAATTAAAGAGAAATTTGCACTTGCACATAAGAAATTTGCTAATGTTAGTGATTTTTATGAAGTTACTAATAAATTTAATGAAGATGTTAAAATTAATCAATATGAAATATCAGAATTATGTATGAATAAATTAGTAGAAATGATAGACTTATCATTAAAAGAATTAAATAATATATGTGGTAAAGAATTAGATTATGTTATCTTTACTGGAGGTATCTCTATGATGTCTCACTTTGATTATTTATTAAAAGAAGAATATGATAAGAATGCTAGTGTAGGATTAATGAGAATTATAGGAGTTAGAAATAATATGTATTCAGCTGCTATAGGAAATATAATATATTTTATAAGTAAATTAAGATTAAAAGGTAAAAATTATTCTATGTTAAATTCTAATGATATGGAACAATTATCAAATAGAAGAAATAATACTAGTGTATCAAACAATTCAATGTTAGGAAAAGTAGTAGATTACTTTTTTGGCGAATAGGAGGACAAAAATATGTTTGGTTTAGAAATGGATCAATTAGCTAAAATAAAGGTTATAGGTGTCGGTGGAGGCGGAAATAACGCTGTAAATCGTATGATAGAATCAGGAGTACAAGGTGTTGAATTTATAGTAGCAAATACTGATTTACAAGTATTAAATAATTCAAAAGCTCCAATTAAAATTCAAATAGGTCAAAAACTTACTAATGGTTTAGGAGCAGGAGCAAATCCAGATATTGGTAAAGAAGCTGCTTTAGAATCAAAACAAGAAATTGAAGCTGCCTTAGAAGGTGCTGATATGGTTTTTGTAACTTGTGGAATGGGTGGAGGTACTGGTACAGGTGCTGCTCCAGTAATTGCTGATATTGCTCAACAATTAGGTGCATTAACTGTTGGTATTGTAACAAAACCTTTCTCTTTTGAAGGTAAGAAGAGAATGACACATGCTGAAGATGGATTAGCTGAATTAAAAAAACATGTAGATACATTAATTGTTATTCCAAATGATAGATTAAGAGAAATTATTGATAAAACAACTCCATTATTAGAATCATTTAAAGAAGTTGATAATGTACTTCGTCGTGGTGTTCAATCAATCTCTGATTTAATTGCTGTAGCAGGTTTAATTAACTTAGACTTTGCTGATGTTAAAACAGTAATGGAAAAACGTGGTAATGCATTAATTGGTATTGGTATTGGCGTTGGTGAAGGAAGAGCAACAGAAGCTGCTAAACAAGCTGTATCAAGTCCATTACTTGAAACTAGTATTAGTGGAGCAACAGATGCAATTATAAATGTTACAGGTGGTGCTAACTTAACTTTATTTGAAGTTGAAGAAGCAGCTGAAGTAATTAGAACATCAAGTGGTACTGATATTAATACAATATTTGGTGCTGTAATTAATGAAAATTTAAATGATGAAATAATTGTTACTGTAATCGCAACAGGATTTGAAGATGAAGAAAGAGCAAAAGTAGCAAATACTGCAAGTCATGCTAAAATAGAAACATTAACTGAAGATGATGTAACTGGTGACGATGATGATGAAGGTTATATTTTCTCAAGTTTAAGAAAAAGAGGTTTTTAAGAAGTATATTAATACTTCTTTTTTTTATAAAACGACATAATTTATTACTATTATTATTTATAATAAATATGGTGATAATATGAAAATATATCTTGATCTAGTTTTAGTACTTAATTTTATATTTGATTTAATAATATTAATTACTGTTTCTTATGTGTTAAAAAGAAATGTAAAAAGTATTAATTTTATATTAGGTGGTTTACTTGGAAGTTTAACTACCTTATTTTTATTTATTGATATAAATAGTATAGAATTATTTTTCTTTAAATTAGTAATAAGTATTTTAATGACTATTATTACTTTTTCATATAGAAATATAAGATATACTTTAAAAAATTTATCATATTTATATATAGTAAGTATTATTTTAGGTGGATTTTTATATTTTTTAAATATAACTTTCTCATATAAACATGATGGTTTAATATTTTATAATAATGGATTAAGTATTAATTTTATTTTCTTAATAATATTTTCTCCAATAATACTAATTATGTATTCTAAACAAGTAAAAGAATTAAAGAATAATTATTCTAACTATTATAAAGTGGACATATATTTAAATAAGAAAATAATTAAAACTAATGCATATTTAGATACAGGTAATAAATTAGTAGATTGTTATCTTAAAAGACCAGTATTAATATTAAATAAAAAGAAAATGATTTATGATATAAATAAATTTAAGATGGTATTAGTTCCCTATAAAACAATAGGTAATACAGGATTATTAAAATGTATAATACCAGATAAAATTTATATTAAAGGGATAGGTGAAACTAAAAAAGTATTAATAGGTATTAGTAATGAAGACTTTAAAATTAATGGAATTGATTTAATATTAAATACTAGAATATTGGAGGATATATGATAAAAAAAATAATTAATTTTATAATTAGTATATTTAATGAAGATGCAAATGTTTTTTTTGTTGGTAGTCTTGATAAATTACCAGAACCATTATCTAAAGAAGATGAAGTAAAATATGTAGAATTAGCGTCTAATGGTGATACTGAAGCTAGAAATAAATTAATAGAGCATAATCTTCGCCTTGTGGTCTTTTTAGCAAAAAAATATGAGAATACAGGTATAGATTTAGAAGATTTAGTGGGTATTGGAACTATTGGTTTAATTAAAGGAGTTAATACTTATAAATTAGATAAGAATATAAAACTTGCTACTTATTCATCAAGATGTATAGATAATGAAATATTAATGTTTTTAAGAAAAAATAAAAAAAGAAAAACAGAGATTAGTTTTGAAGATAGTTTATCATATGATGCTGAAGGAAATGAATTACATTTAGAAGATATACTTGGGACAGAAGATGATATAATTACTAAAGAATTAGAAGATGAATTTGATAGAAAGATGCTTTATGATGAATTAAAAAATTTAAATGAGAGAGATAAA
>DAOPJC010000025.1:0-2160 GCA_035399485.1 Bacilli bacterium | reverse complement strand
AGAGATAAATATAATAAAAGAATCGGTAGAGATGAAGTAAGAGAAAGTGTTAGTAATTATAATAAAGATAATACTGATAGTACAAATAATTCAAGTAAGATAGGAGGATTTACTCCTAGATTTGCTACTTTTGATAATATAGATGATTTTAAAGAAGCAATGACTAGTAAAACTGGTCTTAAAGATGCTTTTGATAAATTAAATATTAATGGTGTAAATAATAAAGTTAATTCTTCAATGGACAAAATTAATAAAGTAAGAAAAATAATAATAGGTATTGTAATAGTAAATATGTTAGCAGCTTTTATTCCAATAGTAATGGGAATTATAGGAGCATCTAATGAAATAAATAATGAAAAAACTAATAAGAATAAATTAGCTTCAAAGAATTTATATAATAACTTTGTAAAATCTTCTGACATAATGGCAAAAGATTATATGAATGTATTAGAGTTAATTAATGATAATACTAATACTAAGATTACAATAAGTGATATAGTTAATAATACTACTGTTAAAGAAGAAAATACTGATACAACTGAATGTAAGTATTTAAGCTATAATAAAAAATATGCTTTAAACTGTGTAATAAGTGCTCATAAGAAACAAGAAACTTATAATAATGCATTAGATGAATTACATGATTTATATAGACAAATCTATGATAATAAATATCTATCTAATAAGAATGATTTAATAGATTTATATAATGAGGCAAGTGATTTATTCTATTTACCATATTCTTCTTTAAGTTATGAAAAATATAAAGAAAATTATGATGAAATAATAGAATCAATAAATGAAATAATTGATGAGAATTAAAGTATTAATAATACTTTTTTCTTTTAATTATTACATTAATAAGGTATAATATTAAGTATATGGGGATGATTTAATGGACGTTTTAAAAATTGATAAATTATGTGCTAAAATTGAAGATAAAATGATTTTAAAGAATTTTTCTTTAGAAATAAAAACAGGAGAAATTCACGCAATTATGGGACCTAATGGAACTGGTAAGAGCACACTTGCTAAAGTAATTATGGGAGATCCTAATTATAAAATTACTAAAGGAAATATATATTTTAATGATAAAGAAATAAATAAATTAAATGCCTGTGAAAGAGCTAATTTAGGAATATTTTTAGGTATGCAATTACCACCAGAAATTGAAGGTGTTACTAATGCAGATTTTTTAAGAAGTTCATTAAATAGTAAAATGGGTGATAAATTTAGTTTAATGCCTTTTATTAAAAAAATTGATAAAACAGTAAGTGAATTAAAAATGGATAAAGAGATGGTTCATCGTAGTATTAATGCTGGTTTTAGTGGTGGTGAACGTAAAAAGAATGAGATTCTACAAATGTATATGTTAGAACCTACTTTTGTATTACTTGATGAAATTGATTCTGGTTTAGATGTTGATAGTTTAAAAATAGTTGGTGAAAGTGTAATGAATTATTATAAAGAACATGATTCAAGTATTTTATTAATTACACATTATCAAAGATTACTTGACTATATTAAACCTGATTTTGTTCATATTATGTATGATGGAAAGATCATTAAAAGTGGTGATGCTTCATTAGTAGAAGAAATAGAACAAAATGGATATGAAAAAATAATTATTAAATCTGGTACTAGTAATATAAATGAAAGTTTAGTAAATGAATAAAATAAAAATAGTTAGTGATGTATTAGAAAAATTAGAAATAGATGATTCTATAGAAATAGAAGAAATACCTAAGAATGAATTTTTTGATGTTACAACAATATGTATAAATATAGTTAAAGATACAGATTTAATACTTGAATATAGTACTAGAAAAGCTACTAAACTTAATGTTAAAATTAAAGTTTTAAAAGATGTAAGATTTAATCTTTATGAATATAGATATGGTAAAAACTTTAAAGTTCAATATCAATATAATTTACTAGAAAATAGTGATACAAAGATTTATAAATTTTATGATGTAGCAGGAATTAAAGAAATGAATATGATATATTTACTAGAGAATAATGCTAAAATAGATTATTATTTTAAGACTATATCTAGTGGTTGTGAAAAATATAATATGACAATATATCATTATGCATCAAATACTATTAGTAATATATATAATAATGGAATTAATATATTAAAAGGGAATTTAACTTTTA
>DAOPJC010000024.1:0-12036 GCA_035399485.1 Bacilli bacterium | reverse complement strand
TAGCTGTTACCGTTGTTCTAGAAATATTCATTAATTTAGAACATTCTTCTTGTGTCATATTTTGATTATCAATTAACTTAATAGTTTCTAATTCTTCTAAAGTTAAATTAATAAAACCAATATTAGGCATTCCTTTAGGACCAAACTTATCGCATGTTGGCATACCAGTTATTCTTCTGCATCTTTTATTTCTCGGCATATATTCTCCTTATTTGTTATTTGGTCTATTCCCATTACCTTTACCATTAACACTACCTTGTCCATTTCTTGGTGGTTTTACATCTGTGTTAGGTTTATTAGTACCACAGTTTCCTAAACCTCTACCAGTTTTAGGTCCCATACCTTGTGGGCCTGTTCCATCTCTTCTTGGCATATAAATCACTCCTTTCAAGATATAGATATATTTGACATATGTCTAATTTAATTATACCCTCATAATTGACTTATGTCAACTTAATAGAAGCAAAGATAGAGTAAAATAGTTTTGGGATTTATAATACACAAAGAATACTTGAAATACCCACGTAAGTTAATGATAGTTAATGTTCTCTTATGTTACTTGATGTTTCTTAATGTTGATTAATGTAAGTTGATGTTAATTAATAGTCTCAATACAACCTAATTACAACCTAAAATATAATATAATTTTGTCTTATACCTGGTTTACCTTTATAAAATAAGATTAAAAAAATGACCGCTATTTGTTAGCGGTCTTCAGGGGGCAATTAAATTGCAATAACGGAATAATTTAAAAATCAATAAAACCCTTATGAAATAAGGCTTTGCTCAATATGAGTAAATACTTAAATTTAAGGACTTTTACTGTTTTATGTATGCAGAATGTATGCAGAGTTCATTTTGTGAACTTTTTTGTATGCAGAAATTTTAAATATAACTATTAATTTATTTACTCTATTTTTATTCTTCTTTTAATAACCAATCTACTACATTCATTTTTGTTATACCATCATAATCAGCTTCAAGATCCATATCTAATGTCAACAATATTTTAGGATAATGGTCTCCAGTCTTTTGTAATGATTTTAATTCTCTTTCAAGTGTTTTTTCATCCCTTACAGTTAATGAAACTTGATAATATTTTAAACCATCTCTATTTTCAGCAACAAAATCAACTTCTAAATCATCAACTTTACCAACATATACCTTATATCCTCTTCTTAGTAATTCTAAGTAAACTATATTTTCTAATATATGTCCCATATCACTATCAGCTTTTTTACCAAGTAAATAACTTCTAAGTCCTGAATCAACAGCATAGTATTTATAATCTCTAGCTAATAAGCTTTTGCCTTTAACATCAAATCTTTCAGCTTTATATATTAAAAAACTTTCTAGAAATGCTGTTATATAATTTTCTACAGTATGATTACTTGTTGCCATATTTTTACTTGTTAATGTATCGCTTATTTTTTTAGTAGATATTGGACTACCTATACTATCAAATATAAACTTTATAACACTCTCTAATAACATTTTATCATTTATATTATTTCTTTGCATTATATCTTTATATACTATAGTAGAAAATATACCATCTAAATATTTATCTAATTCATTAGGATTAGTTTTTAATATATTTACATTACCTGGCATTCCACCATTTTTCATATAATCTAAAAATAATTTTTGCTCATTTGCTTTTTCATCTTTAAATGCTGATAAATATTCCTTAAATGATAAAGGTAACATCTTTATTTCTATATATCTACCAGATAATAATGTTGCAAGTTCTCCAGACAATAAATATGCATTAGAACCAGTTATATACAAATCAACATTCTTCTTTATATATAAACCATCAACAGCTTTTTGGAATTTTTCAATATTTTGAACTTCATCTAAAAATACATAGTATTTTTTCTCTTCAGTTATTTTATCATTAACATAATTATATAAGTCCATATAACTATTGAATGAATATTCTGGATTTTCAAGATTTAAATGAATTATTTGTTCTTTCTTAACACCATTTTGTTTTAAATAATTAATAAACAATTCAAATAATGTTGATTTACCACATCTTCTTATACCAGTAACAACTTTTATTAAATCTTTATCTTTCCAATTAATTAATTCACTAAGATATTCAGTTCTCTCTATCATATAATCATCTCCTGTATACATTATATTCTTATATTTTACTTATGTCAAGTTTTGGAAATATTTTTCCAAAACTATTATATTTCGACAAATTTTGGAAAGTGTAAACTAGTTAGAGTTAAGCAAATTAAGATTCAATATTTTAGACATAGATATGCATCATTATTAATTAATAGTAGCGTAGTTGCAATGTATTTAGGACATGCAAAAATAAAATGGACAATGTTATTAATTTAATGAATGAATTATCTAAATAATTTTGTCTGTATACACTTTTATGTATGCAAAAATGTATACAGACAAAACAAAATAGCCGACAAAACCTTATAAATAAAGGTAAAAAAGTGGACTAGTCTTTTGACTAGTCCTTCAGAGGGCTGCTTCAAAACACTTTCTAAAGTCAATAAAATTCATTTTATCCTTATAAAATATAGTATTTTTCATTTTAATTCAATACTATTATTTAAAAGAATTTAACGTTTTAGGTACCTAAGTGGTACCTAAACTATAATGAGTTCTTTTTGGTACCTAAAATTTTCTTTACCTTAGCAAGTACTATTTATTAGTACTTTTTTTAGTAGTTCTTTTATTAATTACATATTTTTTAGTAGAATTGAGTTGACCACTTTTTTGATGATCTATTAATTGTTAATACAACCACATGGCTTGGCTTTTAGTTACTAATTTATTACTACCATCTATTTCTTTAACGTAATATTGTGAAATCGGAATATTTTTGATTAAATCAATTATATTTTCTGTATTAATTAAAAATCCCATTAAATCTTTTTTATAATCTATATCGTCTGTTCCTTTATCAAAAAACAAATAAGTTTCTCCTCTATCAATTATTACTTTATACATTATTACACCGCCTTTTTAATTGATTGTTATGTTAACATATAACTCATTTCAAAGTCAATTATTTTAAATATATTATATTTCGTTATATTATAAAAACTCAAAATTAAAAAGTTGAATTTAATCAACTTCTTTATTTTATATCTAATTATAATAATTCAAAATATTAAGTACTATTACTTATCCTTTTTTAAACACATAAACCAATCTATGCAATAAGTATCTTCATCTTGATTATTCATTCTTTCTTTAGCAACACCACAAGATCCTGCTGTAGGAACAATTACATCTTCTCCAGGAACCCAATTTGCAGGAGTAGCTACTGAATCTTTATCAGCTTTTTGAAGAGCTATTATAATTCTTTTAATTTCATCCATATTTCTACCTGTAGATAGTGGATAATAAAGAATTGTTCTTATTTTAGATTCTGGATCAATAATAAATACAGCTCTAACTGCTTGTGTATTTGATTGACCTGGTTGAATCATCCCAAACTTATTAGCTACATCCATTCTAATATCTTCTATTAATGGGAATTTAACTTCAACATTTTTCATTCCTTTAAATTCTATTTCTTGTATTTTTCTTAACCATGCTATATGTGCATAAAGTGAGTCAACTGATAAACCAATTAGTTCTGTATTAAGAGATTTAAACTCATCTGCCATTGTTGCAAAAGTCATAAATTATGTTGTACATACTGGTGTAAAATCAGCCGGATGGGAAAATAGTATTACCCATTTTCCTTTATAATCTTCCGGGAAACTAACATCCCCTTGTGTTGTTTTAGCTTTAAAACTCGGAGCTATATCTCCTATTAGTGGCATTCTATAAAATTCTTTTTCTTCCATATATATTCCTTCTTTCTATAAATTAATTAAATAATCTAAGTCATCCTTAGACGTAACTACTTTTGATAATATTATTTTTTTATCTTTTACTAACATAAATGTTGGTATAACTTCAATATTATATTTTTTTGCAAGTTCTTGTTCTTCATCAGTATTAACTTTTCCTATAATAATATCAATTGATGATGTTTTTTCATATTCATCTATTATTGGATTTATCATATTACAATATTTACACCAATTTGCATAAAATTCTACTAAAACAGGTTTATCACTATTAAATACTACCTCATCAAAATTATTATTATTTAATTTTTCTAGTTTCATAAATAATATCTCCTTTTCATGGTTTTATTTTATCATTTTATAAATATCTATTCAGTGATAAAGTTACGAAATCTTAATTATCATGATAACATGCTAATATTAACAATAATGTTTTATAAAAATATCTTAAAAATTCTACTTTTATTTTAAATTAAGTAAAACTTTTTTAAAAATAATACTATATATTATTATCAAATCTCTTACAATTTTTTCTATTACAATATTTACCTAAAGGCCTTTTTGTACATAAACTATAATTGCCGCCTTCGATTTTTAATGTTTTTCCGTTTACTAAAGTATCTGATATTTTCCATCTTGCATCATCATATATTTTTTGTACAGTTGTTCTAGCAACCCCCATAAAAACAGCGCATTCTTCTTGAGTCAAATTATTATGGTCAATTAATCTAATTGCTTCAAACTCTTCTAAACTCATATCGACATAGATTTCTTCGCTAAGGTTTCTTGGCCCGAATATATTTATCTTAGGTTCTGAACAAATATTTCTTGGTTTTACTGGTCTTGCCATATATACTACTCCTTATCTTCCTCTGTTACGAAATCCTCTATTATTTCTATTTTCTAGCCCTAATCCACGACTAACTAATAGTTTTTTCGGCGTAACTTGATTATTTGATTGATCATCATTTTTTTATTCATATTGGTGCTTTTAACTGTATTTTGATTATGACTGCAAATCCCTAACCCTTTCAGTTTTTATTTCTTCACTATTAAGACCTGTTTTATCTGATTTTATCATAATATTACTAATTTTTAATTTTCTTTTTAATTATTTTGACACTTATTTTTAATTTCTAAAATGATCATTAAAATAAACTCTTTTTTAGATAAAGTTATTGTTTTTTCACAACCAAACTTACGATAACTAATGCTTCCTTCATTTCTTTCATTATCACCTATGATAATTGTATATGGGATTTTTTTAGTTTGACTTTCACGCATACGATATCCTAGTTTTTCATCTCTACTATCAAGTTCAACTCTAATATTTTGTTCTTTTAATAAATTAAGTAATTCTTCAGCATACTGTAAATGATATTCGTTATTAACCGGAATAATATTTACTTGGATTGGCGCTAACCAAGTTGGAAAAGCACCTGCATAGTGTTCAATTAGAATTCCGATGAATCTTTCAATTGAACCAAATATTACTCTATGAAGCATAATTGGTCTTTTTTTACAACCATCTGAATCTATATAAGTTAAATCAAATCTTTCTGGTAAATTACAGTCTAATTGAATAGTACCACATTGCCATACTCTACCTAAAGAATCTTTAATATGAAAATCTAGTTTTGGTCCGTAGAATGCTCCATCTCCTGGATTTATTTTACATGTTCTTCCTGCTTTATAACAAGCATCTTCTAATTCCTTTTCTGATTTATCCCATAATTCTATACTACCAATATATTTATCAAGCGGTCTAGTAGATAATTCAATATTATAACTTAAACCAAATATACTATAAATTCTATCTATGAAAGCAATTAATCTTACTACTTCTTCTTCAATTTGATCTTCTCTCATAAAAATATGAGCATCATCTTGAGTAAATGTGCGTACTCTAAACAAACCATTTAAAGCGCCACTAGCTTCATGTCTATGTACTTGTCCTAATTCACCACACCTAATAGGAAATTCTTTATATGAATGTAATGAATTCTTATATACAAGCATCCCCCCTGGGCAATTCATTGGTTTAATAGCAAATTCTTGTTCATCAATAGTTGATGTATACATATTTTCTCTATAATTCTTCCAGTGTCCTGATACTTCCCATAATTCTTGATTTAACATAATAGGAGTTTTAATAAATTCATATCCTTCTTTGGTATGCTCATCATACCAAAATTTTTCTAATTCATTTCTTAAAATCATTCCTTTTGGTAAGAAAAATGGAAATCCTGGACCATATTCACTCATCATAAATAAATCTAATTCTTTACCTAATTTTTTATGATCTCTTTTTTTAGCTTCCTCTAGAAAAACTAAATAATCATTTAACCCTTCTTCTGTATCAAAACATATTCCATAAATTCTTGTTAACATCTTATTATTTGAATCACCTTTAAAATATGCTCCGCTAGTTTTAAGTAATTTAAAATTTTTTATTTCTTTAACTGTTTCTACATGTGGTCCTCTACATAAATCAGTAAAATCTCCTTGTGTATAACATGTTATAATACTATTTTCTTCCATATTATTAATTAAATCAATTTTATATTCATCATTTTTAAACATGTCTAAAGCTTCTTCTTTTGATAATTCTTTACGAACTATTCTTTTTCCATCTTTAGATATTTTTTTCATTTCTTTTTCTATTTTTTCTAAAGCTTCTTCTTTTACTACTTCATCTCCTAAATCGATATCATAGTAAAATCCACTTTCTATAACTGGGCCTACCCAAAATTTAGCATTTGAATATAAATGTTTTACTGCTTGTGCTAATAAATGTGCACAGCTATGATTTAAAATATTTAATTTTTCATTTTCTTTTATATTTATCATAATTTACCTCTTCCTTTAAACATTAATTATATATTTATTCATTACAATTGCCATCAAAATTATGTTTATCACATATACTTTGATCTGAAACTAAATTCCCATTAATATAATCTTCTATTATTTTTTCAAGACTTCCTTGACATCCTACAATAACATCAATGTTTTCTTTTTTAAATAAATCTTGAGCTGCACTTCCCATTCCAGAAGAAATTATTACATTAACTCCCCTACCACTTAAATACATAGGTAAAAAACCCGGTTTATGTCCTGGATTACTAATAAACTCTTCATTTGTTATTTTTTTATCTACTATGTCATAAATTTTAAAACCTTCACAATGACCAAAATGATCACTACATTTATTTTTATCTACTGCTATTGCTACTTTCATAAACTTCCTCCTCATTTATTTTTTTTATTCTATTTGCTATTTCTTTTATCTCTTTACCAGCTAAACTATCTTCATATAAAACTATTGGTTTTAAATTGTTTACTGACTTTACTACTGTACTATCAAACGGAATTTGACCTATTATTTCAATATTGTTTTTATTACAAAATTCTTTTATTTTTTCAGTAATTGCTAAATTAATATCATATTTATTTATGCATACATATTTTTTAAGATTAAAACCATTTACTAATTTTAAAATTCTTTCCAAATCTCCTAAACCAGACATTGTAGGTTCAGTTACTATGATAACTAAATCTGTACCTGTAATAGAAGATATTACTGGACATCCTATTCCTGGTGAACCATCTACTATTATTGTACCATTATATTTCTTTGCTTTTTCTCTTAATTCCAATATTAATTTACCTGAACCATCGCTTCCAATTTTCATGTCAGCCATTACTAAAAAACCATTATCTAATTTTAACTCAATTATATCAGCTATATTATTATCTTTCAACTCTATAGCATCAAAAGGACATACTAATTTACAGACTCCACATCCTTCACATTTTAAGTCATCTATTTTATAATTTTTAATTGCATCAAAATGACAATTTAAAACACACTTATTACATCTATGACATTTATCTAAATTAATATTTGCTATCTTTCCTGAATAAAACTTTTCTTTATTTAAAACTTCGCCTTTATAATAAAGATATAAATTGGCAGCATCTACATCGCAATCTACTTTTATACTATCTTTAAAGATTTCACCAAGTCCTGCTGCTACTGTTGTTTTTCCAGTTCCACCTTTTCCACTTAGAATCGTTATTTCCATAATAACTCCTCCTTTATTTTTTGTGATATTTTATCAAAAGTAAATATATACTCTTTTTCTTCTAATAGAAGTTTACCTTCTGAATATAACTCCGCTATCTTTTTATCATATTTAATTGTACCTAATATTAAATAGTTGTTTTTTTCACAATAATTTTTAACTAAATTATCTTCGTTTGTCACTCTATTGATAATAATCCCAAAAGGAATATTTAAATCTACGACTATTTTTATAGCTCTTTTTAAGTCATGAAGTCCAAATTCAGTTGGTTCAGTTACTAATATGGCCTTATCTGCAAAAGCTAATGTATTTACTACATTACAAGAAGTTCCTGGTGAAGAATCAATTATATTAATTCCATCTTTTAAATTTTCAAGTAGCTGCTTTATAATAGGTACTGATATTGGTTCACTAATTTTTAAAACTCCTCTTTTACAATATAAGTCATTAGCATAGCCCTCTTCAATAACACCTAATTTTTTATTTTGATAATCTATTGCACCAAAAGGACAAATTATTTTACATCCCCCACAACTATGACACATTTTATCAAATATACTAATTTTATCTTTAGCTATTGAAAAAACATTAAATGCACAAAAATCTACACACTTATAACATCTTTGACATTTTTCCTCATTTATATAAGGAATATCAACAAGTACGTCGTTTTGTTTTTCAATTTTAGGATTTAAAAATATAAATCCATTTGGTTCTTCAACATCTGCATCTATATAATTTGCTTTCATATATGAAGCTAAGTTGGTAGAAACTAGTGTTTTTCCAGTTCCACCTTTTCCACTTAATATAACTATATTAATAAGAATCACCTCCTAAGATTAAAAAAAATTATACTAATTTGTTATTATTGTAATCGTTAATTATTTCAGATATTTTCTTTATCTCAACTAGATAAACTTTTATATTAGCATTTTCTAAAACTTCCGTAGCATTTGGTCCTAAATTACCTGTAATTACTACTTTTGCATTTTCTTTAATAATTTGATTAGCTGCCTGTATACCGGCACCACCTGCCATATTAATTGCATTATTTACGACAAAATTATTTTCTTTTGTTTCTGTATCATAAATACAAAAATATTGACATCTACCAAATCTAGGATCCATTAAACTTTCTATTTCATTACTTTGTGAAGATATAATTATTTTCATTTTCTTTCCTCCTCTAATTTTTTTTAATTGAACATTAATAAACCTGGATTAAATAATAATAACAAACCAATTATTATCATCAATATTCCGCCAACGATATGTGAAATTTTACTATACTTAGTAGAAATACCCGTTAACTTCAATGTTGACATAGCTATTATAAATATAAGCATATCATCAAACATAAAAAATATCATATACAACATTATGTATAAATAATATTGTAATGTTGATACATTGTTGAGGGCTAATATTTGAGTATATATTACCGGTAATCCTGCTGAGCAAAGCAATTCAATTACATTAACAGAAACTGCTAAAAAAATTATTCCTAATATTGATAATATAAAACTTTTTTGACTCGTAAATTTTTTAATTTTGTCAAACATTTTAACTCTTTTTTTATCACTAACAATACTACAACCGTTATTTTTTTTAAATAATGAATTCTTTAAATTTATTATTCCTCCAGTAATTGCTACAAATGCCACTAACATTTTTATCCAAGATGTTGCACCAACAAATAAGGCGAAATTTAACCATGCTACCATAAATAAGAAATACATTATTGTCGATGTCATAATAAATGTTGAGCCTAATATTAGTCTTTTTTTCTTTTCCTTCATTGTAATTAATATACTTATTAAAAATAATAGTATCCACATAGCACAAGGATTAAATCCATCTAATGCTCCCATTAAGATTGTAACAATAGGAAGCGATAATTTCTTTGTTTCTATATTACCTATTAGTGGAATATCAATACTATAATTATCTTCTACTATTGTGCCATCTATTAAGTTATTTATAGTTTTTATAATTGCTTTTTTCGTATATGTTTCAGAATAACCTACAAAGTATTCTTCTCCAATAATTGTAAATGGTACTCCAGATACTGTTGTATTCAACTCTTCAGCTTTCTTTTTCATTAATTCTTGATTTTCTTTACTATTATAAACTTCATAAGCATGAATAATTATATTATCATTTTTTTCTGCAAGATCATATAACATTTCTTTTTCTTTAGCGCAATGTGGACAAGTTGATCCATAAAAGAAATATATATCAACTTTCTCTTTAGCACTTATACTGTTTGGAAAAAGAAAAACTATAAAAGCAAAGACAAATATTATATTAAATAATCTTTTCATTAACAGCCTCCTTTTAAATATCTTTATACTTATTAATTAATTTTAACAAATTCTTTTTAGATTGCTCACCATTTAATCTTAGTACTTCTTTATTATTGTTATCTAAAAATATAAATACTGGCAAAATACTTGTAACATTCCATTTTTTGGCTATTTCCTCTTTTTCATCATAATCGTAATATTCTGTATTTAACCATAAATTTTCTTTTTCTATTTCTTTCCATCTTGGTCTCATTATAATACATCCCGGACACCAAACAGCTCCAAATTTCAAAACTCTCATTATATTCCTCCTATCAGTTTTCAAGTATAATTATATTCTTATTATTGACATATGTCAATAATGAATGGCGATTACTTTGGTGTTTTGATAATAATTAATATATATAAAAACAAAATTTTTCTTGCCATTTTTATTTTGCTACCTAAAATGGTACCTAAAAATTAATTTAATTATTTGAAAACCTATTTTTCCCTTATAAAATAAGACAAAAAAATGACCGCTATTTACTAGCGGTCTTCAGGGGGCTGCTTCAATTCATTTTCTAAAGTCAATAAAAATCATTTTTCCCTTATAAAATAACATGATTTTCATTTCATCTAAATACTTTTAAATAAAAAAATAGGTAACATTTGTTACCTAAATGTTACCTAAAATATTTCTTTATCTATAAGTACTATTTAAATAGTACTTTTTATTTTTTCTTGTGATGAAGGAATGCTACAATAGCTGTTGCAACACTCAAAATACCAAAGACTACATCTTTTGTTTCTCTTGCCATATCGACTGCTTTTTTAACTTTATTTTTACTTCTTTCTAAAAGACTTTTATCTGTTCTTATACTAATTATTTCTTCAAGTAACTTTTTTGCTTCTATTATACTAGAACATGTTAATACAAAATCTTTCTTGGCAGTTTGTATTTTAATAGTTGCTTTACTTTGTTTTATTTGAACCATATCTTTATATACTTTTATATCAGAAATAATAATTTCATCTATTGTTTTAAATCTTTTACTAAAAAATCCTTTTTCTTGCATGAAAATAATTCTTTTATTTGTTAAAATCAATTTAGATTCTTTTTTATTTTCTTCTAATTTAACTTTAGTTTCTAATAATGATATTTCGTCTGTATCTATTTTTTTATTATTCATAATATTCTCCTTAAACATCTAAAATAATTTAATAACTTTTTCTATATTTTATTTATATCAATAAATTTTATCCAAATTATGATTTTATCAAATTATTAATTTCCAAATAATGTAAGAATGAATCAACAATTGTTTTATTTCTATCAAAAATATCTTTTTCACTAAAATCTAATATATCATCATTGGCATATTTAATTAACTCATAAATTTGAGTACCAACTTTTGTTATACCATGTTCAGTTGTAAACCCTTTATAGTATTTCTTTTTATCTGAAAATCTATAATCAGATGCTCTAATATTAATTCTTTTTTCTAATAATATTTTATTTCCTAATAATTCAACATTTTCCTTATTAGATAAGCTTTGATCCATATCTTGCCTATTTTTTGCATATATATGTTCTATTTCAAAAACATCTTCTAATGAAATAAGTTTTTGGTTATTATCTTTAAAAGCCCACCAGGTTAACATTGATTTAGTTATTGGCCTTCTATTATAAAAACCATAATTGTCAAACGTTTTAATAATATTTACTGAATCAAATTTATAATCTTCAAATGTTACTTCTCCTGAATTTACAATTTTGATCATTTCTGCGTATATTGGAGTTCTAAGTGCATTTACACCTGG
>DAOPJC010000023.1:0-12101 GCA_035399485.1 Bacilli bacterium | reverse complement strand
TTTCTATACATACTCGAAAAGTTCGAGTTTCCTATCAATATGGTGCGAATGCCGTAGTAATCTACAACTTTTTTCCCATTAACGATTGATTTATGAATCAATCCCTTGTAAGTATAGCATAAAATTTAAATTTAAAATCAAACACAAGATTATTAATCTTATCTTCTCATTCCACCACTTTTTTCTTCACTTGAATAAAACTCATATGATGTATTTACATCATTTACTAATTTAGATGCATCAGCTAATGAAATTTCACCACTTTGCACTTTTAATTTTACATTTGCTAATAATTGTTGTCTTTCTAGTTCTAATTGTTCTGGCGATTTTGATTCAGCAATTAAATGTGATTCACTTGCATTTGATGACAAAACACCACCAACTATATTCATATTGTCAGGACGAATTCCTAGATTATGTTGTAAACTAATATCAGCTCCTCTTTTTGCTTCTTCCTTTTGTTCTTGTTGTATATATTCATTATGTAGCTGTGCTTCAGTTCTTTTTAGTTCCTCTAATCTTTCATATCCTTTTTCCATTGCTTGTTGAATTGTTTGATTACTAAGTACTGTTTCTCCATTCTTCCATTTTTCAACATAAGATTCTATTTTATTTTCCAATTCAAATCTTTCTTTTTCCGCCTCTAAATATTTTTGATATAATTCATTACTATTCATATTTATCCTTCTCCTTATACTTATATTTTATCATAAATAATTGATTTTTGCAAAATTAATTATCATTTAATAAACTAAATTCATTGCATTCTGATATTATTTATTTTCAATTAATAGCTTATCATTTACTTGTTTTTGTAATACTTCCAATTCTTTTATATTTTTATTATTCTTTAATGATTTCATTTGAAGTCTTGCAGATTCATTTAGTTTTACTAATCTATCTGATTGTTTGATATTCATTCTTATCAACTCGGCATTAGTATTTTCTAAATTGTTTAATATAACTAAATGTAATAAATCTGTATAATCTCTTATATTTCCATTTTTAGCAAGTTCTGGGTTATTAGTTCTCCATTCTTTAGCAGTTATACCAAATAAAGCAACATTTAATACATCTGCTTCCTCAGAATAAACAAATTTCTTTTGTTCTTCTGTTAATGTAGGAACAATAAAATTTTTAATAGCATCTGTATGAACCACATAATTTACTTTTGATAGTATTCTGTTGGCATGCCATTCTATCTTTTCTTGATATGCTTCATTCTTCTTTAATCTTTCAAATTCCTTTATTAAATATAATTTAAATTCTGGACTTAACCAACTTGCAAATTCAAATGCTATGTCAGGATGTGCATATGTTCCAATACTATATTTTCCTGAACTAGGAATAATTCCTATTGCATTAAATTTATCTTTCCATCTTTTTGGTGTCATAGTAAATCTATTATACGGAGCTTCTTCTGTTTTAATTATGTGAAATTCCACGGAATTAAAATTTTCATTATTTATTTGCTCCCACAATCCATAATAATCAAAGGAATTTTTATTAGACATCCAGTTTCTAATCACACCAGATGGGTCTTCTGGATTAGAATACTTTGCTAAATCAGTTAATGAAATATAGTCTACTTCATTAACTCTCATTATTCCAACTTTATTATCAATTACATCAATTTCAGTTTTTACTGAATTTTGTTTCATTTTATCAATCCTTTCTAAGTTTTCTCTCTATAAACATTCTAACACATAATTTGAGTATTTTTTTATCTATAACTCAAAATCATCATTTTTATTTATGGATTCTCTATCTTTAGAATATTTATAGTCATCATATATTTCATTCATATTTTCATCTTCAATTATTCCATGACTATATAAGTCTTTTGAAATATCATAATATATTTCACGGTCATCTCTATCAAACATTTTCTTTGTTAAGAATTTAACAAGTTTTTTAAATTTTTCTTTAAAATTATAAACTATCGATTTAAGAGATATATTTTCTTCTTCTAGTGTATCTATTTTTTTATCTTTTTCCATTATTTTATTATTAAGGTTTTGATTTCTAAGTTCTAAAGCATTATTATTTTCAGTAAGAGCTTTAATTTGTTTTTTATTATCTTTAAGTTCTTTATCAACATCTTTTAAAGTAATAGATAACTCTTGTATATTTTGATATTCATTATTAGTATTATCAACTCTATCAATATAGTCTAATAATTTATCTTTATCTTCTTTCTTTAATACAAAATTTTCTTTATTAGTTATTGTAGGTTTCAATTTAGATATAACATCTTTAATATCATCAGATGATTTTTTTAATTCTAAAGATTCTTTATTTGCTTTTTCTAATTTTTCTTGATTTCTATTTAACTGCTCTTTCATTAATGAATAATTATCCATATTTTTAACATTAATATCAATGTTTCTACCTTTCATTTTAGGTTTTAAAGAAGTATCTAAATTATATTCTTTATTAAATGATTCAATACAAAGTATCCTCATTTTATCTTGTAATTTAGTTAAAGATTCTTTAGTAAATACATCACTTTTTCCAACTTGTTTTTCCATTCCATATTTTGATTTTATTTTAATTGGTACACCGACTATATGCATATGTGGTGAAGTTTCATCATAATGAATTATTGCAGAACAAATTTTAAAATTAGGTACCATTAGTTCTAAATCATCTACTTGTTTTGAATATACATTAGTCATTCTCTTTTTAAACTCTTTATTTTTGGTATCCCAATATTTCTTATCACCAAGTTCAATTATAATTTCACAAGCCAAATCATTTTTTGCATTATCAGATATATGTGAGAAATAATCATTGATTTTTCTTGTCTCTCTTTGTGTTTCATTATATTTATTTTTTGCTGCTTCAAACTCTTTTAAATATAGTTCTTTAACATCCTCATATAAAGAAGTAGTACCTCTTATAATTTGAATATCATCTTGATCATTATCATATTTTCTATAATTATGTTTATCTACTCTTGATAGTTGTCTTGCATTTTGTATAGCATTATTACTTTTAGAAGTGGTTCCACTAGCAGTTTCTTTTGCTTGTTTTCTTGATACTTTTTGCTTATTTTTATCACTTCCAAGATGCAATGAATAAGCAAGTTCACTCATATAAATCACCATCCTTTTAATCCATTTTAGGACTCATCCAAAATGTTTAACCCCCTAGGTATTTCGGCAGAACCAAAATACGGGGCTAAGGAATAATTCCTTAGAATCCTTATTAACTATCGCTATTTACAAAAATATGCTTATATTTTCATAACGTACCTCGTTAACCTATAAATAAACTTTTCCCACTTTCATTGCTAAAGCAACAAAACGTGTTCGTTTATTTATGATGAAGAATCACTTAATTCTTCATCTTATATATAGTAAGGTACCGGTTTTGATTCTACAAAGATTGGTTCCTTACTATATACAACATTACCATCACATTCTGCTGGTATAAATTTAAATACATCATCCTTATTTTCTAACAATGTTCCGTCATCTTCTTTTATATAAATAACACCCATTTTATAATGTTCAAGTTTCATATCAGGATCTATATTTCTATAATCCTCTAATGGAAACACTCTTACGATAACTTCATTATCTTCAGTATAGTCAAAATGAAATACTTGATTTTTAACATTATAAGTTGCTTCATAATAATCAACATCATAGAATTGTCTTAATCTCATTATTTGTTCAGTCATTTCTTTTTCTGGTAAGTATTCACTAAATCTTATTTGACCTAATACATTACCGAATATAGATGGAATATATCTATCATAATAACCTTTAAAATATAGTTCATTACTAGAGTTTGCTATACTTTCTCTAAACTTAATAAAATCAACTTCTGGGGTTTTACTATATTTATCATTTAGTTCTATTTCATCAACATATTTCATTATTAAATTTGCTTTTTCTTCTCTTGTATATTCATTCCAAAATTTAATATTATTTTTATATTTATCTGGATACTTGATAGAATTAATAAAGTCTATATCTCTTTTAACTAAAATATCATTAGGAGTAAATTTTAATTGTTCACATACCTCTGTATCTTTTAATTTAGTTTCTAAATTTTCTATTATATCTTCTAATTTCTTTCGTTCATTATTATACTCATCTAAAGTGAATACTTGATTGATATATGCTTCTCTAATTCTATTAAATTTATCTTTTTGAGACTTTAATTCTTTTTCTATTTCTTCTTTTGGGTTTTCTATCTTTTGCTTTATCATTGGTAAGAAATATTGATTAACTATTGAATCATATTCTACAATGGAATCCATAAATTCATCTACATGTTTTTCTATTGCTTTTTCTTTAATATTTATCTTACAATCATTACAATAATAATAGTAATATGAATTACCATTCTTTTTAGTAGTAGCTTTACCACCTAGTATTCTAGAGCATTTAGGACACTTTAATTTTTGTAAGAATAAATAATTTAAAGTTCTTTGATAACTTCTAGAATTTTTCTTTTGTTGAACTTGACATTCTTCCCAGTATTCTTTAGTAACTAAAGGTTCAACAACATTCTCATAATAAGTTGGATGTTTAGTCTTTTTTCCATGTTGGAAGTCTCCTTTATAAATGGGATTTTCTAATATATTTAATATAGTTGAATCTCTCCAATTAGTTTTACCTAATACTTTTTCTTCGTTTAAAATATTACTTATCTTCTTATATGATAATCCATCATGATACATTGTAAATATTCTAATTACTACATCTTTACTTGAATAATCTATTACTAATCTTTTATCTTCATGCTTATATCCTAGTGGTGCATGATGTGGAATATGTCCAACTTTAATGGCCCCAGCAAGTCCTATTTTAGTTCTTTCACTTGTTCTTTCTATTTCTTGTTGACTAACTGAAGTAAGTATTCTTGAAATCATTTTACCATTGGCATTAGTAGTATTTATATCGTCGTTAGCACAATCTAAATAAGCATCATTTTCTTCTAAAAATTTAAGTATCTTTTCCCAGTCCAATACTGAACGAGTTAATCTATCTAATTTTAATACTACTATTGTATTTATTTTCTTATCTTTTATATCTTGTAATAGTTCATCAAATGCAGGCCTCTTATTACCCGTTTTAGCACTTATTCCAGCGTCTTCATAAACTTTATAAACACTATAACCTTTATACTCACACATTGCTCTTAATCGTTTTTCTTGTTCTGGTAAACTAAATCCTTCTCTTGCTTGATCTTCGGTACTTACTCTAATATAAATACCCGCTATTTTCTTATCTTCATACATATAAATCACTCTCTTTCTACTAAAAAAGAGGAGTCAAAAGCACTTAGTCAAACTAATACCTTTGATTCCTCTTAAATTTATTATTTAATTGTTTAGATAAATTCCAATATTTTTGCATAGTATCCCTCCATTAAATAATAGACGATACTGCATGTCTCTTATTGATTTTATATCTTAAACTTATAATTTATAAAAGTCAATACCCTATATAGGGCAAGTTATTAGTTCATGCTTTTTATGTAGTTCTCTAATTCAGATATTTTTATCTTCTCACTTAAATTATTTATATAGATTTCACTTGAATAATCAAAAACAAGAAATAATATATTTTTAATAATTACTCTATGTGGTTCAATATATGAAATATTTGTTTTTTCAATCTTTCTAATACTACCATTGATAATTGTTGGAGTAGTATTGCAAAAATCACATATTATTAATAACCTTTGTTTTAGAGATTCTTCTATCTCTATTTCTTGTTTTATTATGTTTATCATAAACACCAACCTTTCCTAAGATTGGCTCAAAAAAAGAACCAATCATTTCTGATTGATTCAATGTATCAAAAGTTCGAATAGTTCGAACAGATTCGTCAATGGTGCCGAATGCAAGAATCGAACTTGCATCTAATCATTACGAGGGATTTGTTTTACCATTAAACTAAATCGGCGGTTACCCCAGTTGGATTCGAACCAACGCATAATGGAGTCAGAGTCCACTACCTTACCGCTTGGCTATGGGGCAATATAAATACATATTAATTATACTACAAAATATATATTTATTGATATTTGTTTTTATCATGGTCATAACAATATATTTTATCAAATAAGTATTCTACATTTTCTTTAGGCAATCTAAATACAATATTTTTGTTTCTTTGACGACCTTCCTCTTCACCACTTCTTGATACTCTACCTTCTATACTAATAGATAATTTATTTTCTTTTATTAATTCAATAAATCTTTCAAAACTTTTTAATCTTAAAATTTCTATTTTATAATATCTGAAATATACATCATTACTAACTTTTCTTTTACTGGCCCATACGATTGCTAATTGATTTAATTTTATTTCTAATCTATCTTTTATTGTAGAAAAATCTATATATGGTCTTTCTTCTAAAAGATTAAAATTTTCATCATATATATTGATATATAATATTTTTTTATCATCATCTATTTTCAGTTCAAAAAAATTATTATTTATTAATACTTTAGTGTCACATTTTAGATTTCCCATTAATATATATCTATTCTTATAAATTCTATCTTCTCTTCCATACATTGTAACTATTCTATTCATTTCATATAAATTAGGCCCATCAAATGCTAAAGAAAATAAAGAAAATGGATAACCACTATATCTTTGACTACATTTAATTTCAATTCCTTTATAATCAGGTAAAAAAAGGCTATCGGCTTTTTTACCTATTTCATTTTCAAATGTAATTCCAACATTATTATCATTATTAGTAATTCCTTTGATCCAACCACTATCAGTTAAATAAATAAATAAATTAAGTAAATTTTTTTCATTATCATTCATTTTATCACCTATTAATATAATACAAGGTTGAATGATAATTTCCTTTTTATAAATATATTTTTCAAATATTTTTATAAAATAATATTCTATTAAATAGTATTTTATTAAATCATATTATATCTAATATTATTCTTTCTAATTAAAAAGTAAACCGGGCGGTCGCAAAATTATTTTTGTAGGGTCCACATAAAAAAAGTTAGCATATGCTAACTCTTCTTTACAGTTTGGTGCGAGTGAAGGGACTTGAACCCCCATGTCGTAAGACACTAGATCCTAAGTCTAGCGCGTCTGCCAATTTCGCCACACTCGCAACACTAAATGGTGGACCCTGTAGGACTCGAACCTACGACCGCCCGGTTATGAGCCGGATGCTCTAACCAACTGAGCTAAGGGTCCATATCAAGTACTGCTCTTATAATATATCACACGGGCGGTCTTATTGCAATAATTTTTACAACATTTTTTAACTTTTTTTTATAAAAGTAGTACTCTATTTACATTTATTTTATATCTTCTAATTTAACACTTACTAATTTAGAAACTCCTGATTCTTGCATTGTAATTCCATATAAACTATTTACATATTCCATAGTTTTTTTCTTATGCGTAATTACAATAAATTGTGTTTTTTCAGCTAATTTTTTTAAGTATTTACCAAACGAATCTACATTTACTTCATCAAGAGCTGCTTCAACTTCATCCAATATACAGAATGGAACTGGTCTGCTCTTTAATATAGCAAATAACAAGCTAATTGCAGTAAATGTTTTTTCACCACCTGATAATAAAGAAATACTTAATAACTTCTTACCAGGAGGCTCAGCTATTATATCCACTCCTGTTTCTAAAATATTATCTGGATCAGTTAATTTTAATGAAGCTGTTCCTCCACCAAATAATTCTTTAAAAGTATCAGTAAAATTACTTTGAATTACTTTAAATGTTTTAATGAAATCATCCTTCATTACTTCATCTAAATCTTTGATTATTTCCATAAGTGTATTTTCTGCATTAACTAAATCTTCTCTTTGATTAATTAAGAATTCATATCTTTCACTTACTTTATCATATTCTTCAATAGCATTAATATTAACCATACCAATATCTTTCAATTTTCTACGAAGAGTATTAACTTTATTTCTGGCAACATCAATATCTATTTCCAACTTATAATCATTATATGCTTTTTCATAAGTTATATTATAAGTTTCTCTTAATATGTTAAGCATATTATCTAATTTTACATCAAGGCGATTAACTTCTATTTCATAATTATTTAACTCTTTAGATTTAGAATTATATGTGGTATTCTCTAATTTCAAAGAATGCTCACACTCTTCTAATTTATCTTTTAATGAATCTCTATTATCAATTAAAGATAATAATTCATTATTAATTAAATCTTTTTCTTTTGATACAGCATAATACTCTTCTAAAACTTCATCTTCCTCTTTTGATAAAGTGTTATTTAACATATTATTTAAACTTAATGACTCATTTTTAGATTCTTCCAATAAATTAGTTTGAACTTCTAATAGACCATTTTTACTATTAATTTCTTCATTAACATTGATTTTATCTTTGTTAACTATATATAATTTATTTTCAGTATTATTTAATGATGCATCTATTATATTAATACTATCTTCAATATCTTTTATTTCTTTAATGATCTCTTTATGTTCATTAATTAAATTATCAAGTTCATACTTAAGAGTAATGACATTACGATTATTCTTAAGTGTTCCACCTGTTAGAGATCCACCTACATGAAGCATTTCTCCATCTAATGTAACAACACGATATTTGTAATTGATTCTTTTACTAATAATATTAGCATTATCAATATTGTTAGCAACTATAACATTACCTAATTGATTTAAAATAATACCATAATACTTTTTATCATACTTTACCAATGAACTTGCTACATCTATAAATCCATTAATTCCTTTTACTATATTTAAAGTATCTGGATCTATTGCCTTTGGTTTTATAATATTTAATGGAAAGAAAGTAGCTCTACCTAAATTATTGTTTTTTAAATAATTTATACATTCTTTAGCAACCATTTCAGAATCTACTACAATATTAGAGGCAGACATTCCAAGTGTAATAGCAATAGCATTAGAATAACTTTCATCTACTTCTATTAATGAACCTATTACATTATGAATACCCTCTATTTTAGGATTATCTAAAATAGATTTAACTGGCATTGGTAATAATGAATTATTATCTATTTGATCTTTTAAACTCTCAATTTTACTCTTTATATTATTTTCACGACGATATAAATTATTTAATGAGTTATCTAAACCTATTCTTTTATTTTTTAATTCGCTTAATTCATTATTTAATTCAACAAATTTTAGTTCAATTTGCTTCATTTCACTTTGCTTTAATAAAATATTATTTTTTATTGATTCTATATCATTTTCTAATTTTAAAATTTTTTCTTTAGCATCTACTAAACTAGTATGAATTTTAGAATCATCCACATTATATTTTTGTCTTTCTAAAATTATATTTTTACGACTATTAATTTTTTCTACTTTAGTAGTAATATCTAATAACTCTTTTTGTTTTAAATTAATCTTATTATTAAAACTATCTAACTTATTTTTTAATTCACTTATTTTAGCCTCACTACCAGTATTAGTAGTAGTTAAAGTTAATAAATAAGATTTCAATTCTTCAATTATTTTCTTCTTTTCTTTATAAGAATCATTCATTGTTTTAATATCTTGAGCAAGTAAAGCAATTTCTATTTTTTCTAATTCTTCTTTTACATCTAAATATTCTAATGCCTTTTCTTTTTGCTCTTTTAAAGGTAATACTTGTATTTCTAGTTCATGAATAATATCTTCTACTCTATTCATATTATCATGAGTTCTTTCAAGCTTTCTTAATGCTTCTTCTTTTCTCTTCTTATATTTTAATACACCAGCTGCTTCTTCAAATATAACTCTTCTATCAACAGCTTTTGTAGATAAGATTTCTTCTATTTTTCCTTGTGATATTATGTTAAAGCTTTCTTTAGCAACACCTGTATCTAAAAGAATTTCCGTAATATCTTTTAAACGGCATTTTTCACCATTTAATGAATACTCATTTGTACCATCACGATATACTGTTCTTTTAATTGAAACTTCATTAAAAGCAACATTTAAATATTTATCACTGTTATCAAATATTAATGTAACAGAAGATACATTTAAAGGACTTCTAGATTTTGAACCAGAAAAAATTACATCAGTCATGTTATCAGTACCGCGAAGTGATTTAATTGATTGCTCACCTAAAACCCATCTTATGGCATCTACAACATTACTCTTACCTGATCCATTTGGTCCAACGATACCTGTAATATCTTTTCCTAATTCAATATTAATCTTATCAGCAAACGATTTAAAACCATGTGCTCTTATTTCTTTCAAATACATACTATCACCCTAAACTATCTTCTATTTTATCAAAATTATTGACTTTATACAATAAATATAAAGAAAAAAAGATATTACTATCTTTATGAAATAATTACACTTGCAATGAATTCTACAATATTATAGAATGTATCTCTAAATGAATAGATAAATCTTTTAAATAAAGTCATTTTCATAATTGCTACATCTATTTCTATTAGATATGAATCATTAGAACCTTTTGCTATACTAGAAGCATTATATCTATTATATCTTTTTTCTATTTCTTCATAATCATATACCTTATTATCTAAAATAAAATATATTTTTTTATTAGTTAATTTGTTAGAATTTTTAATGAAGTTATTAAAAAATGGCTTAATCAAATTAAAATCACATAATAGATAATCATATTTTTGTTTTTTTAATGATTTATATAATTTTTTTTTATCAATTGTATTATTACTAAAAAATTTTTTCTTTTCTTTTTTATCTTTTTTCTTCTTATCTAAATCAGTTAAACAAGAATAAAAAGTTATTTTTTTATTATTTTCTATAGTTTTAATTAACTTACTATCAGTTTCAAAACCAAGAGTTAATACAGTTCCATCTAAAGATTTTGCAATTTTTATTAATTCATTAATCATTTTTCACCTACTATATCATTAATAATGTAACTTGCACATAATAGACCTGCAGTTGCTGGAACAAATGAATTAGATCCTATTACATTACTATTAGTTTTAATTGGTTCTTCTTTGCTACAAATAACCATTACTTTTGTAGATATTCTCTCATCTTTTACCATTTTTCTCAATATTTTAGCAATTGGGTCATAACTTGTTTTTCTCAACTCAATTATTTCTAATTTGGAAGGATCCATTTTATTGCCAGTTCCCATTGAAGAAATAAGTTTAATATGCTTTGTACTTGCTATTCTTATTAATTCTTTTTTAACTTCCATAGTATCACATGCATCAACTATATAATCAATTTTCTCATTAAATAATTCTTTAGTATTATCTTTATTTAAATATTCTTTAACTATTTTAATATTACATTCTGGGTTAATATCTAAAACTCTTTTTTTAGCTACTTCAACCTTCAATTGCCCTATGTTAGAGTGAAGTGAAATGATTTGTCTATTTAGATTTGTAATATCTACTATATCATTATCAACAATAATAATATTATTTACTCCTGATCTAACTAGAGCTTCTAAAGCATATCCACCTACTCCACCAATACCAATAATTAATATAGTTTTATTTTTTATTAAATCAATTTTATTGCCTACAAGTAATTCTAATCTTTTTAATTGCATACTATCACCATATTAATTATATATTAAATAACAAAAAAAAGATAGTTTCTATCTTTTTAATTTAAGAACTTTTTCATTTCTTTTCTCATATTGAATCATAAAATCATTTTTATCTATTTCATCATCAAATACAAAATCAACTAAGTCAGTTGCTTTATCAATATTAAATTCATAATCTTCTCTACAATTATTTTTACTTTCTTGATATAAATAATTTATTAAATCCCAATCTTTTTTATTATTAGTTGTAGCAAGTAATAGTTTTGTAAAGAAATTAATATTATTTTCCCATATTAAAGGATTTATTGTACCATTAGGGCATCTAACTTCTATTGTATGAAATGGTCTATTCTTATGTAAGTTAAAAAAACTAATAGCCATTTTCTTTTGACTACCAAATAATCTAACAAATGTTTCAAAATCACATGATACTTCTTTACCTTTTTCAAAATAATCAATATGTCTTAATACTTGGGCTGATGATTTAGCATATTGGTATGCTCCTTCTCTTATATCATCTTCTTCACCAGCACTAAAACGCATTAT
>DAOPJC010000022.1:0-12116 GCA_035399485.1 Bacilli bacterium | reverse complement strand
ACTAATTTCTTAAATGGTTCTTTTACTGGAGAAATACCTTTATCATATAAGTACTCATTCCACATTCTAGAATATAATAAATGTCCAACAGCATGTTCTGGTCCACCAACATATAAATCTACTGGCATCCAGTGAGCTAATAATTCTTTACTAGCAAGTTCTTTATCATTCTTTGGATCAATATATCTTAAAAAATACCAACTTGATCCAGCAGAACCTGGCATAGTTGAAGTTTCTCTTCTTCCTTTTTTACCATCTACTACTACATCTACCCAATCAGTAGCATTTTCAAGTGGAGCTTTACCATTCTTACCTTTATAATCTTCAAGTTCAGGAAGTACTAAAGGTAATTCACTATCACTTAAAGCAATTGTCCTACCATCTTCCATATAAATAACTGGAATTGGTTCTCCCCAATATCTTTGACGAGCAAAAATCCACTCTCTTAATCTATAATTAATTTGTTTTTTACCTAATTTATTTTCTTCTAACCAAGAAATCATCTTATCAATAGCGTCTTGTTTATTAAGACCATCTAAGAATCCAGAATTAATATGAATTCCATCTCCAGTATATGGCTTTTCACTAACATCTTCGCCATCAATTACTTGAATAATATCAATATTAAATTTTTTAGCAAATTCATAATCTCTATCATCATGAGCTGGAACTGCCATAATAGCTCCTGTTCCATAACTAGCAAGTACATAATCACTTATCCAAATAGGTATTTCTTTGCCATTTACAGGGTTAATTGCATAACTACCAATAAATACACCTGTTTTATCTTTATTAAGTTCTGTACGCTCTAAATCAGATTTAGAAGCACATACTTTTTTATATTCTTCTACTTCTTTTTTCTTATCATCAGTTGTAATTAAATCTACTAATTTATGTTCTGGTGAAAGTACACAATAAGTTGCTCCAAATAAAGTATCACAGCGTGTAGTAAATACTGTAAATTCTTTATCAGTACCACTTACTTTAAAATTGACATGAGCACCTATGCTCTTACCTATCCAATTTCTTTGAATTTCTTTTGTTGATTCTGGCCAATCTATATCATTTAAACCATCAAGTAATCTTTCAGCAAATGCTGGTATATCAATTACCCATTGTTTCATATTTTTTCTAACTACTGGATATCCACCACGTTCACTTTTTCCATCAATTACTTCATCATTAGCAAGAACTGTTCCCAATTCTTCACACCAGTTAACTGGCATATCTACTAACTTAGCATATCCATCTTCAAATAATCTTTTAAATATCCATTGAGTCCATTTATAAAATGATGGATCACTTGTAGATACTTCTCTATCCCAATCATAACTAAATCCTAACATTTTAAGTTGTTTTTTAAATGTTTCAATATTAGTTTCGGTAAATCCAGATGGATGATTACCTGTATTAATTGCGTATTGTTCAGCAGGAAGTCCAAATGAATCAAATCCCATTGGATGAAGTACATTATATCCTTGCATTTTTTTCATACGACATACTATATCAGTTGCAGTATATCCTTCTGGATGTCCAGCATGTAATCCTACTCCTGATGGATATGGAAACATATCAAGTGCATAATATTTAGGTTTACTAAAATCACTTGTGTCAGTTTTAAATGTCTTATTTTCTTCCCAATACTTTTGCCATTTTTTTTCTATTTCATTAAAATTATATTCCATAATTTATACCTCTTTCTTTTTTAAAAACTTTCCAATTTGTAAATAAACTATAACTACTAAAAACATCATAACAAATAAAGCAATTACAAATTTTAATATTACACCTTTAATTAAAGACATAATAATATATGTAACACACAGGATTAATCCATTAGATAATCCAAATATATTAGCAACCATTTTATGATTAAGTTTTTTATAATTAATATTATATCTTTTCTTAATCATATTAGTTTCTTTTGAATTTTCTATATACTTTATAAGCCTTTTCTTACTATTAATTATTATTAATAAATAACATAAATATGTTATTAAAAATATGCCAATTCCAATATAAATATCTATCATAAATACCTCCATATATACAAAAAAAGTATTAGATATAAGGACCCTTAGGGCGGTACCACCTTATTTCATAATACTTTATTATGCTCTTACAACTTTAACGCAGTTAGCGAATATAAATATCAACTCCAAAGCAAGTTCATAAATAATCATTAAATGCTTTCACCAACCACATTTTCTCTAAATAATTCTTATTTATTACTACTCTTCTTCAACGTCTTTTTTTTACTGATTGAATAAATTATAATACAAAACAAAGAAAAAAACAAGTATATTTTATACTTGTTCTACATATTCAAGAAGTTTTAAGAATAATTTAATAAATTTAGGTTCTAGACCTTCACTCTTAAGTTTTCTTAATGCTATTCTCTTTTTCTTAATTGGTAATTCCCCAAATAATACACTATCTATTTTTTCTTTTAATAATGTTTCAATTTGTAAATCACTTAAGATATTTTCAATATCTTCATTAATTAATCTAACAGCATCTATTTCAATATCTTTTCCTTTACAATTAATAGTTAATTGTCCTATTGTAGACATATTTTTAATTTCTACTATAAAGTCATTACCATCAATATAAGCTTCATGAGCAACTGGTGTATTATCAAAATATGCGATAACATCATTTGCTTTTTTAGTATTTTTAAATCTTATTTTGTAATTACGTTTAGCTGGTACTATACCACTCTTACCTTCTAAAGATCTAAATATTACTGTATAGTTATTTGGTAAATAATTATAATCGATTGTTGTTAGTAAATAAAAACCTTTTTTATATAAACTACTAATACCATCATCTTCATATAAATTATATGTATTTGATTTACCAGGATATATATCTACTTCTAAATTAGCTGGTGGATTTGTATCATTTATATTATTCATTACATCAATATTTGTAAGTGGAATAATTGCTCCACTTCTTGCAAATACTGGATAATCTTGTTCTCTAAAGAATGATACATAGCTTTTTCCACCAGGGAATTTTTTACCTGTTGTTATATCATACCATGTTCCTTCTGGTATATAGAATTTATGAATAACACGATTCATAACTGAATCTTTTTTCTTAACTATTGGTGATACAAATAATTCTCCACCAAAATAATATTCATCACGATATAAACTATCATCATACATTTCAGGAAATTTATAATATAATGGTTGAATTACAGAACTTCCTTCAGTTGAATATTTATATGCTTCAGAATATAAATATGGAATTAATTTATGTCTTAATCTTAAATATCTAGTAACTATAGAATATGTTTCAATTCCCCATCTCCAAGGCTCTCTCTTATAATATTTTCCTTGATCAGCACCAAACTTTAATATTGGACTAAAGACACCTAATTGAACAAATCTTGTATATAACTCTGAATCTTCAATTCCTTTATAATATCCACCAATATCATGACTCCACCAAGATACACCTATATTAGCATAATCACTATTAAATGATGGAATTGCTTTTAAAGTATCCCATGAAACAACTGTTTTACCAGAATATAAAACTGGATAACGATGTGCCACTATAGATGAATTATATCCAAGTAACATAGGTCTTCTTTGATAGTTTCTTGTCATATCATTAAATTGATAATGTTTTAAAGTAAATAATTCTTCTAATTTATTTTTGTCATAACAATCTAGCCAATAGAAGTCTACTCCTAAACTATCTAAAGGATGTATAACCATCTTTAAGTATACATCAATAAATCTACTTGATAAAATATTATATGGTATTACACCTTTATCATCAGGAGTAATATATTCTTTTATTTTTTCATAATTGTCTTCAATAGGATATATACCTTCAGTAGGATTAATACTTAATCCTACTCTTATACCTTTAGTATGTAAATAACCTATCATTCCTTGAGGATTTTTAAACAATTCTTCATTAAATGAAAAACCAGTTTGTAAATGTTTTTTAGCTTTGTCTACTCTTTTATGCCAATCCTTATCTAATAATAAAATTGACATAGGTATTTCTTTTTTTGCAAATAAAGTTATTAATTTTTTTATTTCTGCATCATCATAATATTCATTTTTACTCCACCAATTACCTAAGGCATATCTAGGAACTAAAGATGGACTACCTGTTAAATTAAAATAATCTTTTAAAGCTAAATCAAAATCTTTGTTATATACAAATAAATATATATCTACTTCTTTTTCTATTCTATCTACTAATTCGCCATTTTCTTCAAATACTTTTGATAGTGAATCATCAATACTAGCAAATCCATCTATAGAATATAAACTCTTATTTTGTTCACTTTCTTTAGTACTATTTAATGTGTTAGCTGGAGCTTTATAATTTCTTACTTCTGGATGATTATAATGCCAACTTCTATCAGAATTAGTAACACTTACTTTTAAATTTGAACCAGGGTCTATAGCGGTTCCTTTAAATGGTTTATCTTTAGTATAGAATAAAGTAAAGTATGAAGTTTTAATTTCAATATATTTATTATCTTCTTTAACAACAAATTTAGGAGCTTCAAATTTTCTATTTAACACTCTTTCAGTTGCACGGTCTTCAAATATACCAGATTGATTATATTCTAATCTTATTAATCTATCACTTAATATACTTATTCTATATTTATTACCTGTATAAATACATTCAGGGTTTGCTTTTATATCATTTAAATCAATTTTAAAATGTTCACCTAAATCATACATAATTTCACCCCTCTTCTTTATTCTTTTACATTTCTTCTATTTTCATAAAATTAGTATGTTTAACATCTTTAAATGGATATCCACCAGTTATTATTATTTTTTCTCCTGAATTAATATTAATTATCTCTTCAGCTTTTCTTCTTGAAACTTCAATTATTTTATCAAAATTTTTAAGTTCATCAATTAATATTGGAAATACTCCAAAATTAAGTGCTAATGACTTAACTGCATCTTCATTAGGACTTGCCGCAATTATTGGGCAAGTTGGTCTAAAACGACTAATCTTTCTTGCTGTATAACCTGTCATAGTTGGAGCAAATATTGCCTTACAATCTAATAAATTAGCATTGTATGCAACACTATGAGCAATCATTCCAGTAATATCTTTTGATTCAGTTCTAACTGCTCGATCCATAAATCCCATATAATCTATATCATCTTCAGCTGATGTAATTATTTTTTCCATCATCTCAAGAGTTTCAACAGGATATTTACCTACTGTAGTTTCACCAGTTAACATAACGGCATCTGCGCCATCTAATACAGCATTAGCAACATCTGAAACTTCTGCTCTTGTAGGAAGTAAATCATTTTCCATAGAAGTCATCATTTCTGTTGCTACTATGCTTACTTTCCCAGCCATATGACATTTACTAATAATATTTTTTTGCATTCCTGGTACTCTTTCCATAGGTACTTGAACACCTAGGTCACCACGAGCAACCATAACACCATCACTGACTTTTATTATTTCATCTATATCATTATAGCCTTCTTCAGTTTCTATTTTTGCAATTATGCTCATATGATTATTATTTAGATTTATTAATAAATCATTAACTTCTAAAACATTATCATGACTACCTACAAATGATAAAGCTAAAAAGTCTACATTTAATTCACTAGCAAGTTTTATATCTTGTTCATCTCTTTCAGATATAAAAGGAATTTTTAATGCTAATCCAGGGATATTAACACCTTTATGATTTTCTATAATTCCACCTGCTAATACTTCACATAATAAATAATCTTTACCTTTATCAAGTACTTGTAATTTTATATGTCCATCATTAATCATAATTAATGCATCATAATTTATATCATCAATTAAATCTTTATAATTAATAGAAAACTTTGTAGAATCTCCCATTATATCATCGATATAAATTCTTATTTTAGATTTATCTTCTAATTGTGCATAACCATTTTGGAATTCACCAACTCTTAATTCTGGTCCTCTTGTATCAAACATAGTCGCTACTGAAGTATTTAATTCTTTATTTACTTCATTAACTTTTTTTACTATTTCCTTACAAAAATCAAAATCTGCATGATCCATATTTATTCTAGCTACATCCATACCAGCTTTTATTAGTTCTTTTATCTTCTCTTTTGAACAGCTTGCAGGACCAATAGTAGCCACTACTTTTGTTTTATTCATCTACTATCACCTATTATAATTATATCATAATTTACTCAAAGTTAAAGAAAAAAAAGAAGTTTTACTCAACTTCTTTTTCTTGTTTTTTAGCTTGTTCTTCTATTTTCTTTTCATATAGATAATTTTCACTATTTATTGTAATACCAATAACTAATGTATAAGACAATATATATATCCAAAACATTAATACTACTATATTAGCTAAACTACTATAAAAGATATTATAATTAGCAAAATTAGTTACATAAATTGAATAAGCAGATGTCGCTACTACCCAGCCTAATGTAGTAAATAAAGCACCTCTTGTCATATGTTTACTAGAAATTGGAGAATCTGGAGCAAATGTTAATAACATTTTAAGTAATATGTATATTACTATTATACCTAATCCCCATTTAACTAATATAAATAAATTATGTAAAAATCCTGGTAATTCTATTTCAAAATAATTCAAAACTATATTAAATATTGTATTACCATATCCTAATACTACTATCATAAATAAGAATAGTAATACTAATATAATAAGCATAAATAAAGCTTTTATTCTCTTTTTAATAAAGTCACTATCTTTTAATTCAAATAACATATTAGACGCTACTATTATTGAAACAGCACCATTAGATGCGATATAGAATCCTAATATTATTGAATAAATTGAAATACTTCCAGGAGAACTTAATATTGGTGTTATTATTGACGCTATTTGTTCTGGAAGATTGCTATTAATTGCAGATGAAATATTTGCAATTGAAATAGAAAATTTTGAAGCTATTAAAGCTACTACTGTAACTAAAGGAATTAATGAAAGTACCATAAAGAAGGCTATTTGCCCTGGCAAAAAGCTCATCTCTGGTCTAAATATAATTTTGTAAATTCTTTTAATATATCTTTTAAATCTATTAATAATTTTCTTCATTAATTATTTAAATCTTCTTTATCATTTCGCATATCTAATGTAGCTTCATTAACAGCATCATCAATAGTTTTAATGCCATCTGTTATCATACTATATCCAACAGCAGCACCAAATCCATGAGCTAATTCTTTTAATTCTTTCTTCATTTTCTTAATGTATGCGACAATTTGTTTTTCATCATAGCCTACAAGATATATTAAGAATTCATTACCATTAGTTCTAATAATATCACTATTTGTAATTTGCATATTAATTAATTTATTTGCTGCTTCTTTAATAATATTATCACCCTCTTGATGACCATAATTATCATTAATATAGGCTATATTATTAAGATCAATAATAACTATTGATTGTGGATAAACTTCACTTTCATCCCAATTTTCAATATTATCATTTAAATAATTTCTATTTTTTAATGAAGTAAGCATATCAATATATTTTAGCTTATCTTCTTTCTTCATAGCAATTTTTCTTGTTTTATCTTTTTTGTTTTTAGGCATAATCTTACTTCCTAGTATAAACGCTACTAATAGACATAATAATCCACCTACTAAATACATTATATTTCTGAAAGTATTACTCTTTGTAGTTGCTTTTAAAGCATCACTATATCCTTCATTTATATAAGATTTTTCATTTATATATGTTACATAATAATTTAAGAAATCATTAAATACAGCATTATTTTTAACATCTCTCATAATATATGTATATTCATTACGTAAATTAAATTCATAATCTACTTTATAGTTCTTTAATATATCATTCTTATAAAAATTATATGTTTCCATATCTAAAGCTATAATTCCTTTTGATTTTACTAAATCTAAAACAGAATTGTATTTTTTAATATCTTTACAAATATCTTTTAATTCATCATATATTTTTGTATTATCTAAAACAGCTACTTTTAATTGTTCTAATGAATTTAATGAATTAATTATAATATTATTACTATATGGTGATACAATAACAACTTTTTCATCTGATATAGAAACAGTATTATATACATCCATATCTAATTTACTCTTACTATATTTATCAAAAGTAAAATCTATTTCATTTTTCTTAAATGCTTCTTTTAATTTCACTATATTATCGTATCTTTTAAATGTTATTTCTGCATTTGTTACTTTTGAAAAATTCTTTAATATTGAACTATTAATACCATATAATTTACCATTTACTTCTATATCAAATGGAGCATTTTCTACAAATCCATAAGTATATCTTTTACTTCTAAATTTTACTTTAGCTTGTTCAGTAGTTTTACTTACTTTATAATACATATTAGTAAATTCTTTACTAAATGTTTCTTCGTAATTTTCACTACTCCATTTTTCATAATATTTTTTTAATATATCATTTAATCTATTCTTTTTACCTAAACTAATAACATAATTATCTTGTAATTCACTTATATTATAGTTTATATATAAATTATCATAATTTTCATAATAACTTAAAAATAATAATTTAGGCATTACTATATAATTTAATTCAGAATCTTCTTCTTTAAAAGATAAAAGCATATCTAAATATTTAGATCCTACTGTTTTATATGTAATACTACTATTATTTAAATATTTACTTACTTTATCTAAATCATCATTAACGACACCTACCATACCGCCAACAATTTTATTAATATCATTATACTTATTTTCTTTTTTGCCTATTAAAACATAATTATCACTATAGATTAAAATATCATTCTTACTAACCTTTTCTACATTTTTAAAAGCATAAGCTTCATCAATTTTTTCACCATAGTCATAAGAAACTTCATTAAAATCTAATCCTGTTGTTTTCTCTAAATCCTCAAGAAAATCAAATACTAAACTATCTGTTGAATTATTTAGGATTGCTATATTATTAACAAGACCAAAGTCTATCATTTCATTTTTATTACTTTGTATCCATTGTTTTTCTAATAAATTTAATGTTGATTCTTTATCTTCTTTAGTAAATATATAATATACTAAAGCTAGTAACGCTATTACTAGTATTGTAGTAATTATAATTATTATTCGCTTCTTCTTCTTCATAAAACCACCTTCTAATTATTAGACCAAACAAAGTTTTCACTTGTTTTATGTTTGTATCCAATAATTGGATAACTAGATTCTTCTTTTGCACTTGAATCTTTTATATATAATTGAATATCATAGAATTTTAATTCTTTATCAGTTAAGTTTTCAATTACTATATTTCCAATAGTCTTTGCTTCATCAACTGCAGTATCATCACTTACAGTTACTATTAATGATAATAATTTACCTTCTACATCAAAAGAGACTTTACTTACATAAGTCTTATCTTTCTTGATAAATCCTACTATATCATTTAAATAACCATTATTTAGTTCCACCTTTTTAATGCCATCTAAACGATCCCCATACTTATCATTTGTTCCTGAAAACCACATAATAATAAATGTGATTGAACAAAAAAGTAATATTATTACAACTACTCCTAAAAGAATAAATTCTTTCATATGTTTTTTTATATAATTCATCTATTCCACCTCATTATTCATTATACTATATAAATTTATATTTTTCAATTAAAGAAAAATACATACATTAAAATGTATGTATTAGTCATTATCTTTTTCTAACTTTTCGATTATTTCTTTAGTTACTTCAATAGCTTTGTCTCTAGCAGTAGTTGCTGCATTTTTAATAACTGGTGTTCCTTTTTTAACAGCATAATCAACTAATTCATTAGTCATATCTTTTATTTCTTTTGCTTTTTTCTTTGCAATTTTAATAACTGTTTCTTTATCTAATTCGCTTAATGAAGTTCTAATTTCTTCAATCTTTGCTTCAATTGCTTCTTTAACATCTTCGGCATCTACATCTTTTAAATTTTCTTTCATTTCATCAAATTTTTCTTTTAATTCTTTTCTTGTTTCACTTCCAGCTTTTGGAGCAAATAACACACCAGCTGCTGCACCGATACCAACACCTGCTAAGTATTTAAAGAAACCGCCTTTTTTCTTTTCTTTACTCATCTTCTTCACCCTCTTCTTCAGTTTTATCTTCTTTTTTCTTTTTCTTCTTTTTTAATGAGAATATTGTATTTATTCCTGATGATATAATACTAACAAATTTGTCGCCAAATCCACTTAAGGCATCTGTTGTAGTATCAATTATAGAAAATAAACCATTTAGTTTTTTTACTTTTCCATTTACATCATCTACTACTTGATCAACTTTATTTAATGTTCTAATTATTTTAATTACTAATATTATTAGAACTACTACTAGTATAATCAATAATCCATATAATATTACAGGAAATATCTCAGATAATGTTTCCATTATTCACCATCCTTTTTGTCATACATTGAATCAATTAAATTAAATAAATCAGAATCATTTAATTCTTGTGAATAACTATCATGTAAATCAGATTCATATTGATCATAATTACTATTTAATTCATCTTCAACTAAATTAGTATCATCTTCTTTTACTTCAGACTCTTCAGTATCAGCATCTTCTTCTCCATCATATTTTTCATTTAAGATATCATCTATTTCATCATTTTTATCTAATTCTTCAAAGATATCTAAAGGTTGTTCTTGATATTCACAAATTTCTTCATCATTATCTGTATTAATAGTTATGTCTATATTATCATTAAATATAACAACATCTTTATCATTTAAATTTTCTTCTAGTTCATCTTCTAATGTACCATAAGCTTTTTTTCTAATATCATCTACATCTATTTTATCAAATTGAGTATATATAGTAGTAGGTTTTTTCTTTGAAGATATTTCTTCTTTTTTATAATTTTTATCAAGTACACCATATACTGGTGAAATTATTGGAGTTGGAGTAAAATTTTTCTTTACTTCTTCTTTTTTAGCCCCATATAATGTATTGGCTGGTTTAATAACTGTTTCAGTTCTTGTATATTTATATTCTTGTTTTACTACTTCTGGTTCTTTTCTCTCTTCTGGCATTTCAAAATCACTATCGTCAAAATACTTAGGTAATACTTGTTTTGGAGTTTCTTCTGTTTCTTCCATTTTTCTTTCAATTACTCTTGTATCTGTATTATCTTCAGTTAATCTTTTATCTTCAACAACATGATGCTTAATTGGTTCTTCCTTTACTTCTTCTTTTTTTTCAGGAGTAGGTATTTTTACTTGTATTACTTCTTTTTTTATTTCATCATCTTCATATTCTTCAATGAACATATTTTTAACTTTTTCTAAAAAACCCATTATTTCTTTTCCTCACTCTCATTATAATTATCATCATTATATTCTAAAAAGTCTGTTGTTACTTTTTTTGGTGTAAATAAATCATATACCGTATCTTTATTAGTAAAATAATCTTCATTCAAAACTAATTTTATAACATTACTATTATATTTAATTGTCGATAAAATGTATGAAGCATCTAAAACTGTAGTATTAATATCTTCTTCTTTAACTAATGCTTCTATCTTAGCATAATTATACATAAATTCTACTAAGTAATATCCATCTTGCTCATTTATTTCTAAATAACCTTTTTTCTCATTAATATCTATATATCTAGAATAATAAGCATCTTTATTTTCTTTATAAGTAAATTCTTTTTTATAGAAATAACTATTTATATCTATATATAAATAATAATAATTTCCATTAGAATATAGTTTTTCATTATACTCACTTGTATCAATATAAGTTACGCCTCTTGGCTTATAATACTTATATCCTTTACCAACAGTATTATATAAGGTATTGTTTTTAGAAAGTACAACATCTACCATTGAATCTATATTATTTGTCGCTATTCTAACAACTGTGCAACCAGTAACAAGAAAAGCCAGTAATGATATTATTATTAGTTTTTTCATATTACACCTTCTACAGTATCATTATATCAAAAAAAACTATTTTCCAATAGTTTTTTTAAATTTTACATGTAAATTTACATAGATACTTCTATCATATATATAATATCACCATTAGAAGAAAATCTTATTTCATACTCAGTTGGAATATTATCTTTAATATCATCTT
>DAOPJC010000021.1:0-12743 GCA_035399485.1 Bacilli bacterium | reverse complement strand
ATTGAGTAAAATAATACTTCTAAAACTAATTTAAATATTTTATTTATTTTAAATTTTGAATTAACTAAATAATAACCACTTATTAAAACAAAAATCATTATACCAAGCTTACTACCAAAATTTAATAAAATACCTAATGTTTTATTAATAGTACCATCTGGTAGATATATTAATCTACCCCAATCAGAATAATGAAATAAAACTATTATAAGCATACTTATTATTCTAAGTAATTCAAAATTTAAATCTCTTTTCTTCATCTTCACACCTATATTTAATTATAGACTATTAACACAATTCAAAGCTTCTATAATTACCTTGTCCATATCATAATATTTATTGAATAATCAATTTATTTCTTTTTTAAAATTGTATTTCTTAAATTTAAAATTTTTTTCATAAAACTATTAAGTAAATTCATAAAGAAATCATCTCTAAATAAGAATAAACAACTAAAATACAAAATTATTCCTTCAAATATAATAATAATTGTACTTTTAATTGATGGTTCCAGATATAATTGGGTTATATATATAAATATAAACATAATTAATCCAGAAAACCAATATTTAATTGAAGAAGTAAATATCTTGCTTATTGATATTTCCTTTCTTGCAAACATGTACATTGAAAAACATACGATAAACTCTGCAATAATACTTGCAATTACCGCCCCGATTGACCAAAAAAGTGGTATTAATATTAAATTTAATACTAAATTAACACCAGCACCTGCCAAAATTCCAATAGTATATTTAACATCTTTTTTTAATGGGATTAAATACTGTACACCTAATACATTGCATATTCCTATTATTAAAACTAAAAATGAAAATAATCGCATTAATAAAATTGATTTTTCAAATCCAGGTCCTAAAAACCAAGGAATTAAAATTGGTGCTATTGCGATCAAGCCAAATGTTAAAGGTATACCTAAAAATAGTGCAAATCTACCGGCTGTATAAACATTTTTTTTAAATTGTGTAATATTTCCATTTGAAATTTCATTGCTATTTCTAGAAATCATAACATTAGATAGTGAAGTTATAACACCTAATGGTAATTTTACTATTTTTTCTGCTTGTTCATAATATCCATTTTCCAAATCAGCAATTTTTTTAGTAACTTCCACCATTTTCTTTGTACCATCAACAATTTGTTCTTCATTGATGGTATAAACATCATTTATTAATAATCCTAATAACGTTTTATCCAAAACTGTATATATTGATACAGCAATTGTTGGAATAAAAAGTTTTAGAGTTGGAACAATATGTCGACATGGATGTAATTTATTTAATGGTATTAAACAAATATTTTTTTTGATATTTAACCATAAACTTAAATTACCTAATAAATTTGATAAACTAATACAGCAAACATACATCCACACATCATTTTGTTTTTTAATAAAACAAAATATAAATACAATACTTACAATTCTAATCAACATATTTCTAATAACGATTTTGCCAAAATCTTCATTTCCTTGAAATAAAAATGTAATATCAAATACTTGCGCAATAATTAATAATATCCACCACCACATTAAAACAGTGTAACTATCAAAAACATTTAATAAACACATTATTATAAAAACAATTAAGCAAATCATTGTTGAAAATAATCTTACAATAATTATCTCCCAAAATGAAACACTTTGCTTTTCTTTATTATTTTGATGATTTGCAATTTCTCTTTGCCCATAGGTTGCAAAACCTAAAGCAGCTACAAGAACAAAGTAATTTGCTAAAGAATATGTATAACTATATTTTCCTATCCCTTCAGCTAAAAATATTTTAGAAATATATGGAGTAGTAACTAAAGGAACAATTAAACAAAATACTTGATATACCATATTAAATATATAATTCTTTTTAACACTATTTTTTTTCATTGGACTTCCCCACTATATAAATTATAAATTATTATTTATAATTATTTTATCTTCTATTACTTGATTTCTATTAGTATTTATTGCTATAGACATATCTAATCCACTTGGTTTTCTATCATTTATCAGAATTCTTTCTCCATATGGTAAACCAAATATAATATTATTAAATCTAATTTTATTTTCATTTAAAAATTTTTCAGTTATTTCTTTAAATTCATCAGTTCTAGATGTTACTAATAAAACATAATCATTTTCACAAATATTTTCATCAAAAAATTCTTTTATTCCTGGTAGTAAAGTATCAGTACCATCAATTTTATATCCATTGTGCTTTACAATTGTGCCATCAATATCAAATATCCAAGTATGATTTAAACTTGATAATTCAATATTACTTTTCATTTTTTAATATTTCTCCTATTGCTCCACCAGGATGATTAATTTTAAAATCACTTAAAGTAATATTTAATCTATCTGCTAATTGTAAAGCTAAGCACTGTAATAATATTAAATATATTGAGGAAGAATTATTTGGAACAATATTCCATTTATCTCCTTCTTCTTCTAATTTTAGTGATAATGATTTATCTAAAATTTTAGATAATTTAGACTCATCAGAAAATGTAATTCCCCAAATACTTGCTTTTCTATTTAATAATTGATTGGCCAAAATTATAGTTTCTGAAGTATTGCCACTTTTTGACAATATAACAACAAGATCATTATCACAAATCATCCCTAAATCACCATGCATTGCAGTATTTGTATGCAAAAAATTAGCTTGAATTCCTAGTGAATTTAAAGTACCAACTATTTTTTCACATATTGGTACATTTTTTCCTAAACCAGAAAAAATAATTTTTCCATTATTTTTGACAACATTGCAACACTCATTAATTAAAATTTCAAATGATTTTTCATCAAGCGAATCGAGTGAATTTTTTATTATTTCTAAATTTCTATCAAAATATTTCATTATTTATCCTCCATAAAATCTTTTAAACACAATAATCCTTTATAAAAAGCACCACAAATTGAATCATAATCTTCCCAAGCATATGTTGTAAGTGATAGCCAGATTATTGCATGTAATAATTTAATCTTCTTTTTATTACAATTAGGTATTAATGAAAAATAGTATTCTTCTAATTCTTCATATCCATTACTATCAATTTTTAATTCAACTCTATTATCAAAAATATCTAATAAAAAATGTTTACTGTTGAACTGATCATAATTTCCTATTAATGAATAGTATAATTTACCCCAATCATAATACTCATCACCATATAACAATGTTTTACCAAAATAACCTCTAGGGTCGATAAAAGTTATATTTAATCGATTATCAATGAGTGTATTTGAAAAAGTACAATCACCATGTATTAACACAAAATTTGTATCATACAAATATTTTTCTATCATATTTTTAAATTCTTTTTTATAAAAGAAAATATTTTTGCATATTTCACCATTAATATTTATATATTCTTCATTAGCAAAAGGAATTAAATCTCTAACTTTATTTAATCTATCTATAGTTTTTTTATAATAATTTTCATATATATCAAAAAAATTGGTGTCAATTTTATCTATAGAATGAAGTTCATTCAAAGCATTTACTAAATTCAAAATTACATTTTTTTTATCTTTATTGGATAATACTTTTTTGTGAATATTAACACCATCAATTTTCTGCATAATTAAAGGATCATATGAGTAAATTTTAGGTATTCTATCATAATTTTTTTTAGACATTGCTTTATACCAATTTGTCTCGTATATAGCAATTTTTTTACCTTGCTCAGTAATACCTCTTTTATATATTTTATCACCATTCACTTCAATAGAATTAAATGGTCTACAAATATTATCATTTAAAGTTGATTCATATGCTAATATTGTTCCAACTTCCTTTGTACCATATAAATTCATAATATCAAAAGTTAGTTGTTTTTCTTGCAACCATCTTACAAATTCTCCAGATTTTGGGACATCTGAAATTGTTTCCTTATTCTTAAATATAAAGCATCCAGCAACACCTTTATCAATGGAAGGTTCCTCTATAAATTTATTATTTATATATGACCATCTGCATGAAAAATCTGTGGATAATCCTATTGTATCATTTTTTAAACCTTTTAAATTGAATTCATTACCTACAATTAAATCAGACCAAATTATAAGAAATGATTCATCTTTTGGAATTAAGGATATAGCTTGTTTTATTCCTGCACATGTACCAATTTCTTCTGCATGAACCATCATATATTCTACTGGTGAAAAAATTTCTAAATATTTTTCTATAACTTCATATTTATAATCACCAATAATAATAAATTTTTTATTTGGAAATTTATTCATTAAATGAAATATCATTGGCAAATTACTAACAGGAACGATACCTTTTGGTTTATTGGCAGTTAAATGATTTAATCTTGTTCCTTTACCACCAGCTTGTATAATAATATAATTTACATCCATTGTTTTACACCTTCTTTTAATTTATCAAAATACATATTATCTGTTACAATATAATTTTGAATTTTTATATTTTTAATATTCCAGTCCTCTAAAGCATAAATATTTATAAAACCTTTATTCTCATATAAACAAATAATATGATGACAATTTTTAATCATAAAATCTAAAAAACCAGATCTTATACTAACAACCATATCAAATTGATTAATTAATGAATACATCTCAATTAAAGATAAATTCAATGTTATACTATTTTTAAATTTTTCATCTTTTATTGCATTAACATAAACATTATAATTATTTTCTTTATAAAAATCTATAATTTTTTGCCATTCATCATGCTTGATATTACCACTATTTGAATAAGGATTAATAAAAACTGAATGCTTTTTAATTTCAACTTTAGAATCATTTTTATTAATGATTGGATATTCAATTTTAGTATTAATATTTAATTTATATATTACATCTCGGCATAGATTAAGGGCTGATAAACCATTATAATTACTCAACTCTTCAGTTATATAAGCCATTGGATCAGAAATTATTAAATTTTTCTTTTTCAATTTTTCTATAATTCTATTATATTGTGGCATGACAAAAGCACTTCTTAAGTGTAACATTTTTTTCTTTTTTAAATATTTTAATTCTATATTATTTGCCTTATTGTCAATATCATATAATTTATATAACCAATCAAGATTTTCAGACAATATAATTACATATTTAGATTTATTATTTTCTAAAAATGGTTTTAAATAGGCCATTGAAATACAAACATCTCCCACTCCAATGCATCCTAAAATAATTATTTTTTTATCTTTATATTTATTACATATATTATATATATATATAGTATACATTGTTTTAAATATAAAAGTATAAAGCCAATCTTTTACCCTATAATATATCTTTTTCATTTTTTAACACCTCATTATATAATTGCAAATGTTTTAAAAGCATATTATTACTATTGATTTCTCCTCTTTTAATTTCAATTTTATTTTTTAAAGCAAATTCAATTTTTGAATTAATAGAATCTTGATCATTTGTATTTGCATAATACACTTCGTTATTATCATTAATTTTTTCTTTCGAAGTTGTAACTATCTTTATATCTTGATTGTATGCTGCAAGAAAACTGGAATTTCTCTCTGAAACTCCTTCAGTAAATGGTAATATACATAAATCTGTACTATTTAATATATTTGCCACTTCATGTTTAGAATCTACAAAACCAGTAAATATGATATGTTTTTGTAAATTTAATTTAGAAATTAGTTTTTTTATTTCTAAATGATAATTATTTTTTTCATCTAATCCTCCAATCACTAAGAGTTTAATATAATAATTTTTAATTATTAAATCTTTTAGTGCATTTAAGATATATTCAAATCCCTTACTTGGAATAATAAAACCAAAATATGATAAAATATATTTCTCATTCAAATTATATTTTTTTCTTATATTTGCTTTTTCTTTATCAGAATTTTTACTTTTAGGTATATTTGAAGCAATAGGAATATAGTTTAATTTTCTTTTTTTACTAATTAGTTTATCTTTTTTCATTGCTGTAATATATTTTTTTTCAACAACAACAACTTTATCTGAAAACCATGTACCCAAAGCAGTTCTAATTCTACCTTTTTTTGTAAATGTTATATATTCATGAATTGTATAAACAATTTTACATTTAATTTTTAATTTTATAAAAAATGGTAATAAATTAATCATAATACTTTTACCATATTGATTACTAGGATATTGTATATGCACAATATCTGGATTAATCTCTTTTAAAGTAGTAATAATCTTTTTTAATTCACTAAAATTCCATTTTTGCATAATATTATACACATTTTCTTTTTTTTCTACTGAAGTTGAAGTTATTATTTTAACATCATTATTTTCATTTTCAATAAGTTCTGCCAATAAAGCAGTGTAGTCTCCAATTCCACATTTTATTTTAGGAAATGCCCCCACAATATAACAAATTTTCAATTCAACACTTCCTTTACTAAAATAATTTTAATAATTTGTTAGCACAATCATTCCAATTAAATTTTTTTGCTTGTTCTAACCCTAATTTAATTCTTTTTTCTTTTTCTTTTTGACTAAGGCTATATACTTCAAACATTTTATCAGATAATAATTTATAATCATATACATTTTCTATATAATATGCTGCATTACCACCAATTTCTGGTAATGAAGAAGCTGAAGTAGTAATAACCAAAGATTTTCTAGCAAAAGCCTCTAGTATTGGTAAACCAAATCCTTCATATAATGAAGGAAATAGAAAAGTGATACAATTTGTATATAAAACTTCTTTTTCTACATTAGAAATATATCCAGTCATTACTATATCTTTAGTATATTTTGAATTATTAATATATTTTATTATTTTTTCACTTTTCCAGCCAACTCCACCAGATATTATAAATTTGGTATCTGTACCATAATTTTTTTTAAATTGTTCAAAAGCTTTAACTGCAGTTAGTAAATTTTTTCTTGGTTCAATTGTACTTAAAAAGAAAAAATATTTTCTATTTTTAATATTAAATTTATTTAAAACTGCTTTTATAGAGTCATTAGATACTTGAGTATTAACACTATTAGTAAAACCATTATATATCATTTTAATTTTATCATTACTTATATTTAAAATATTACATAAATCATCTTTTGTCGACTCAGAAATAGCAACAATCTTATCTGCGTTTTTGCAAGATTTTTTTAAAAACAAGTATTGAATAATAGTATTATATGTACTACCAATATTTTTAAATTTAAAAATTGCTAAATCATGTATAGTAAGAATATATTTAATCTTTTTTGTAAATTTATTTCTTTTTGGTAAACAATGTTGAGTTCCCCAAAATATCTCAATATCATCTTTATATAGAATCTTTGGTAATTTATTATATAACCAAAAAGTACCAATTTTAGATTTATACTCACATATACGAAAATTATTATTTAAATCAAAATCTATAAATATTTTTTTGTTAGAATATATATAATATTGATTTTTGTCATCTATCTTATTTAAACTCTTAATAATTTCGTATGTATATGTTCCTATTCCAGTTCTTTTTTCCATTAAAGCTCTGCCATCAATTCCTATTTTCATATTTCACCTACTTTAATTCTTTTTTAACTATATTTGCATTATTATTCCAATCAAATTTTTTCAACCACTCTTGTATTTTTTTATTATCTAATTTTTCCTTTTTATTAATATTTTTAATTATTTTATCTTTTATTTCATCAATATTATATGCATTGAAATAATCTACTAATTCTCCGCATACTTCAGGAATAGAAGAATTATTTGCGCATATAGCTGGAGTACCACATTTTAATGATTCTAAAGGTGGTAATCCAAAACCTTCATATAATGATGGAAATACAAACAAATCTGCTATATTATACAAATCAACTAATTCATCTTGGGTTACAATTCCAGTATGAATAACATTATTTTCTATTTTTAATTCTTTTTCCAAATTATCAAATATATTGTATTTTTCAAATGCTTTACCCACTAACAGCAAAATCATATTACTTTTATCTTCTATTTGTGAATATGCTCTTAATAAGCGTTCTAAATTTTTATGTGGTTTTAAATTTCCAACATACATTATAATTTTTTTATTTTTAGGAATATTAAACCTTTTATACAAATATTCTATTTGCGTTATATCTTTTTTAACGAATTCATTTCCTATTCCATTATAAGTAACAGTAATTTTATCTTCTTTTAATTTATAAAACTTTATAAGATCTTTTTTTGTATTTTCTGAAACTGTAAAAATATGTTCAGCTTTATGTACTGCTATCCATATCATTATTTTTGCATAATAATAAGCAAATCTATTTGGTAAAAATTCAGGTAATATTAAATGTGTTAAATCATGAATTGTAACTACCATTCGCCCATTATAAAATATTGGCACATTATAATGTGGTATATGTAGAACACTTGGATTTAATTTTGCCACTTTCCTATATGGGAATTTAAGTTGCTCTTTAATGCCGTATATTTTAGAATCATATTCTATAATATTATCAGAAGTAAAATAACCATTTAATTCTTCATTTTTGCCTAATGCCTTATCATAACAGCCATTTTTAATTAAATTTTGAATATAAGTACCTATTCCAGACATATTTATCATTCTAGCATCAATTAAAATGTTTTTATTATCATATTCTATATCATATTGAATTGTTAATAATAACATCGGAAATAACCATAATATATAAAATAATAAATTGTTAAAATTACAGCAAATTAAAGAAGAAATTAAAATAGAAATTAATGATGTTACTATATATTTATTTTTATTTATCATCAATTTTTTAAATGAAAAAATTATTATATATATAAAATATAATGATCCTATTATTCCAGTAGTAGTTAATATTAATAATAAAGAAGAATCAATTCCAAACATTGAAGCTAAATTATGTGGTTTACTAAATATATTTTCGCTATAATAACCTAATGTATTATATCCTATACCAAATATTGGATTATCCTTAAATATTTTAATTCCTTTTTCCCAACTATCAAATCTTGCAAATGTTGAACCATCACTCATAGTATTAAATACTCTATCAAAAACCCTTACATTTACTCCGGCAAAATATGAAACTATTATTCCTAATAAACCAATAATAAATAACAAAGTAAGTTTTTCATTAAATCTAATTTTTAAAAACTTATTATTCTTATTATCTAATATAAATGAAAAGAATATAACTATTCCTATTATTATTGCTCCTAATAATGCACTTCTAGAAACTGTTAGTATTATTGTAATAAAAAATAATAGAAAGTATAATAAATCTATTCCTTTACCATTTTTCAACCAATTAATAAAGGAAAAGGTAAAAGGTATTAATAAGCAGCATCCTAAAAAATTAGGATCAAAATATGTAGAAATCAATCTATTTATATGTGGATCAGGATTTGGAAAATAAATACCTATTTTATAAAATAAATTATAAAAATCATTTGCTACTGGAAAGAATAATAATTGAATTATTCCTATAATACAAACAACACAATAACACTTTATTATAAATTTAATTATTATATTAAATTTAATATTATTTTTTTTAAAGCATGTACATATTAATGTTGCTAAGATTAATAAATGAACAATTCTTAATGGATATAAAAAACTATATAATATTTTTAAAAAATCATATTTATATATTATTTCATTTACTAATAAACTTAAAAAACAAATAATAATAAATATTGAGATTTTCTTAATAAAATTATTCTTAATAATAATATCTTTATAATTAATATATAATATTAATATAGAAAAAAGAGAAATTATTTCTGCTATTTTAATTGGTAATCTATTACCTAAATTAAAAGTTGCACAATTTCCTAATATTATATATGATGCAATTGTAACATAGCACATTATTAAGCATAAATTGTTACTTTTTTTTTCTTTCGCCATATATTCACCACTATCTATTTTTTAATTTTTCATCTATAAATTCTTTTATTTTCTTTTGAAAAATCTTCTCATCAAATTCTAATGCATGCTTTCTTATTTCTTTTTTATTGAAATTCATATTTTCAAATTTTTCGATAGCATTCATCAATGATTCTACAGTTTGATTTTTAAAATAAACCCCAGTTTTACCATCAATAACAGAATCTAACACACCGCCAGCACCATAGCAAATTACTGGTCTACCACAAGCTTGAGCTTCTACTGGCACAATTCCAAAATCTTCTAATCCTGGATATAATAAAGCCTTGCATTCTTGCATATATTTAAAAACCACTTCATCTGATTGTCTTCCTAAAAAAATTACATTTTCATTAGCCAATTCTTCTAATTTTTGTCTTTCAGGTCCATCACCAATAACAACTAATTTTTTACCTAATTTACTACATGCTTCTACTGCTAAATCAAATCTTTTATATCCTACTAGTCTTGACATCACTAAATAATAATCACCATCAACGTCAGAAATATTAAATTTATCACATCTAACAGGAGGATTAATTACAATTGCATCCCTATTATAATGTTTTTTTATTCTTTCTTTTACTACAGATGAATTTGCAATAAAATAATCTACTTTCTTTGAATTTTTTTTATCCCATATACGCATAAAAAATAATAATACTTCTATCATCATTTTTTTGATTAGATTCATATCTTTAATGTATTCATTTTTAAATTCATATGCATATCTCATTGGTGTATGGCAATAACATATATGAATAGCATTTTTACCTTTTTTAACTCCTTTTGAGCAAGATGAGCAACTTGATAATATTACATCGTAATCTTTCATCTTAAATTTTTCAAAAGCTAATGGCATAAAAGGAAAGTACTTTTTATGATCAAGCACTTCCTTTTTTCCTTGTAAAAAACTTGTTCTTACATCTATATTTTTTAATTTATCATCCAATTTACTTGGTGTATAAAAAGTTGTATATATTGGAGCATCTTTATATATTTCTTTAAAATTAATTATTACTTGCTCTGCCCCACCCATATTAGTTAACCAATCATGTACAATTGCTATTTTCATGTAATCACCTATTCTATTGTTGTACTTAATGATGATGATTGTAACATAATATATGTATTACCATCATTTACATTAATTTCACTACCATTTTTGTATTTATATACTGTTTTAGCAGATCTACTTGATTTAGTCCAAGTAATTGGTACTGCTTTACCATCAGTAATATAGTATCCATTTCCTGTACCTACATTTTTTAAATCTAAATAATAACCATTAGGAGCATATCCTACTCCAATTAAAGTTACAATAATATTTTTTGCACTATAATGTGCTTTAGTAAAGTAATCTGTATGTGCTTTACCATTTACATATCTATAATATTTCTTTTCTGTAGGACTATAAGTAAATTTTACTTTGTATGAACCTGAATAAGGAATAGTAACATTGTTTGCAGTCATTACTCCTATTTCTTTACTTAAATCAACTTCTTTTGCTTTATAATTTAATAAAGTTTTATCATCGCTTGTTAATCTATAACCTTTTTCTTTAGCACGTTCTTGAATTTTAATTAAACTACCATATGCTGTATGTTCAGTTGCAAGTTTTTCTGGATTTTCTCTCCAAAATGGTTTTGGATCTGATGAATTACCATCAATATTATTAATTCCTAATTGTGGTATTTGTTCTTGAGCATAAATACTCCATCCAAAATGAGCAAATATTGCATCATTTTCCATAACATAATCTAAGAAATTATGTCTAGCACTTCTTATAGTACCAATCTTTGTAGTGTTTTTATCTTTATAAAATGCTAAACTTCTTGACATACCACCTTCAACAGGCATTTCATATACTAAATATGCATCAGATAAACCAGTTTGTACTTTAACTGCACTTGGATAATTATTTATTACTACTGCATAAGGTCTACTTTTTGAAGTTGTATCAATTATTTTTAAACTACCATTATTTGTTTTATTAGTATTTGCCTCAGCTTGTTTGTTTACTTTTTTATCACCACATCCTGTTATAATAAAAAAGCTAATAAGAAGTAGAAAATATTTTAATATATTTTTTCTATTCATTATTTAGCACCATCCTTCTTTATAACTTTTAATATTGTTAAGAAAAATATTTTTATATCTAATAAAAATGATATATGATCTACATAATATAATTCTAGTTTCATTCTTTTCTTAGTAGTAGTACAACTTCTTCCATTACAAGCCCACCAACCTGTAAGTCCTGGTCTTACACTTAGTAATTTATCCTTATCATCTAAATAAGCATCAACTTCTTCTTGAATTAAAGGTCTAGGTCCAATAATTGACATATCACCTTTAAATATATTTAATACTTGAGGTATTTCATCTAAAGAAGTCTTTCTTAATATATCTCCTATCTTAGTAATACGAGGATCATTATCAAGTTTATGGTTTTCTTTCCATTCTTTTTTAATATCTTTATCTTTTAATAATTCTTTTAATATTTCTTCAGAATTTGGAACCATTGTTCTAAATTTGTACATTTTAAATATTTCATTATTTTTTCCAATTCTTTCATGTTTAAACATTATTGGTGAAAAATCACCAGATAACATATATACTATTTTTACTATCAAGGCAATTGGTAATAAAAATACTATTCCTATTAAAGAAATAGTAATATCAACTAATCTTTTAAATGCAAAATATATAGTTTTTTTAGTAACTAAAGTCGCCTCTTTAATGCGATCTAATATTAAAACACCATTATTCATAATAAGCTCCTAACAAAATTTAATTTACTACTATAAAAATTATATCATATTTTGTCACTTATGAAAAGTAAAATAAGATTTTAT
>DAOPJC010000020.1:0-12907 GCA_035399485.1 Bacilli bacterium | reverse complement strand
TAAAAAAGCAAATATTGCTCTTAAAAAAATGGTCGTTGAAATGGAAAAAAGATATGACTTATTTGAGCAAAGTGGTACTAAAAATATAGCTGGTTATAATGCATATGTAGAAAAGAAGAATGCAAATTTACCAGATGGTGAAAAATTAAAGAGTATGCCTTATATAGTAATAATAATAGATGAACTTGCTGATTTAATGTTAGTAGCAGCAAAAGAAGTTCAAGATTCTATTATGCGTATTACACAAATGGCTCGTGCTGCTGGTATGCATTTAATAGTAGCGACACAAAGACCATCAACTGATGTAATTACAGGTGTAGTAAAAGCAAATATTCCATCTAGAATAGCATTTGCAGTTTCAAGTGGAATTGATTCAAGAACAATACTTGATGCTCAAGGAGCTGAAAAGTTATTAGGAAAAGGAGATATGTTATTCTTACCACAAGGTGAAAATACTCCAATTCGTATTCAAGGGACATTTATTTCTGATGAAGAAATTAAGAATGTAGCTGATTATACAATCAAACAACAAAAAGCTAAATATGATGATACATTAATAATGGATGATGAAGAAATGAATGCTACAACAATGTTAGATGATGATAAAAAAGAAGGACAAGATTATGATGCTGGAGAAGATCCACTATATGATCAAGTTGTTGAATTTGTTGTAATGAGTAAAAAAGCAAGTACTTCATTAATTCAAAGAAGATTTAGAATTGGATATAATAGAGCAGCTAATTTAGTAGATAAATTAGAAGAAAGAGGAATTGTTGGACCTCAAAATGGTTCTAAGCCACGTGAAGTATTAGTAGAATTACAAAAAGGAGAATAGAAAAATATTCTCTTTTTTCTTTATTTTTCTAACAAAAACCCTTATTTTTTTTGAGTTTTTAGATTCTTTATGATATAATTAGGAAGGTGATAGATATGGCAAAATATGATGAAAGTTCAATAAAAATATTAGAAGGCCTAGATGCAGTAAGAAAGCGTCCAGGAATGTATATTGGATCAACAGATAAAAGGGGATTACATCACTTAATTTGGGAAATTGTTGATAACTCTATTGATGAAGTTATTAATGGTTATGGTAAAAAAATTAAAATAATTATGCATAAAGATGGTTCTTTATCAGTTACAGATGAAGGACGTGGTGTACCAATTGGTATGCATGCTAGTGGTAAATCAACTCCTGAAGTTATATATACTGTATTACATGCTGGAGGTAAATTTGAAGCTGGTGGGTATAAAGTATCTGGAGGACTTCATGGTGTAGGTGGCTCAGTAGTAAATGCCTTATCTACTTGGATGGAAGTTAATATTAAAAGAGATGGATATGAACATTATATTCGCTTTGAAAATGGTGGGCATACTGCTAAACCATTAACAAAATTGGAAAAGACTAGTAAAACTGGAACAACAGTAAGATTTAAACCAGATCCACAAATATTTCCAGTAACAAGTTTTTCTTATTCAACAATAATTGAAAGAATGCAAGAAAGTGCTTTCTTATTAAAAGATTTAACAATTGAAGTAGTAGATGAAATAGAATCAAGAAGTGAATCTTTCCATTATGAAAATGGTTTGTCTGCATTTGTTGATTATATTAATGAAGATAAAAAAGCATTACATAAAGTATTTACTTTAGATGGAAGTAAAAACAATATTAATGTTGAAGTAGCATTACAATATACTGATAGTTATTCAGAAAATATAATATCATTTGTTAATAATGTTAAAACTAATGATGGTGGTAGTCATGAAGTAGGATTAAAAACTGCTATTACACGTGTTTTTAATGACTATGCTAAAGCAAATGGTTATATTAAAGCTAAAGATAAGAGCTTAGAAGGCTCTGATACTAGAGAAGGTTTAACTGCAGTAATATCTTTACAAATTCCTGAAGATTTATTACAATTTGAAGGGCAAACAAAAGGTAAATTAGGAACACCAATTGCTAAAAGTATTGTTGAGGGAATTGTTTATGAAAAATTACAATTCTATTTAGAAGAGAATAAAGCAATAGCGACTGATATAGTAGAAAAAATGTTAAAGAGTCGTATGGTTCGTGAGGCTGCAAGAAAAGCTCGTGATGAAGCAAGATTAGGCAAAGATAAGAAACAAAAAGAAAGAGCTTTATCTGGGAAACTTGCTCCAGCTCAATCAAAGAATCCTAAAAAGAATGAGTTATTCTTAGTCGAAGGTGATTCAGCTGGTGGATCAGCTAAAGGTGGTAGAGATCGTAAATTTCAAGCAATTTTACCACTTAGAGGAAAAGTATTAAATACCGAGAAAACTCATATGGAAGAAATATTAAAAAATGCAGAAATTAATACTATGATTCATACAATAGGTGCAGGAGTTGGTACTGATTTTACAGTTACTGATTCTAATTATGATAAAGTAATTATAATGACCGATGCTGATGATGATGGTGCACATATTCAAATACTTTTAATCACATTCTTCTATAGATATATGAAACCTTTAATTGAAGAAGGAAAACTATATATAGCTTTACCTCCTTTATATAAAATTGATTATGGTAAAAAACATTTTTATGCTTGGACAGATGAAGAATTAGAACAAGTTAAAAAAGAAAATGGTGGTAAACCAGGAGTTCAAAGATATAAAGGACTTGGTGAAATGAATGCTGATCAACTATGGGAAACAACAATGAATCCTGATAGTAGAAATTTAATTAGAGTTAATATTATAGATGGTGCACTTGCTGAAAAAAGAGTTAGTGTATTGATGGGTGATAAAGTAGAACCTCGTAAAGAGTGGATAGATCAAAATGTTGTCTTTACATTAGAAGATAATTACAAGATATAGTGGGTGATAAAATGCAAGATGTTATAAGTAGAATTCATGATTATGCTTTAGAAGAAATAATGGGTGATAGATTTGGTAGATATGCTAAATGTATTATTCAAGATCGCGCTATTCCTGATGTTAGGGATGGACTAAAGCCAGTTCAAAGAAGAATATTATATGGTATGTATAAAGACCATAATACATATGATAAGCCATATCGTAAAAGTGCAAAAACTGTTGGATATATAATGGGTAATTATCATCCACATGGTGATTCTTCTATATATGACGCTATGGTTCGTATGAGTCAATGGTGGAAACAAAATACTTCATATGTAGATATGCAAGGTAATAATGGTTCTATGGATGGTGATAGTGCTGCCGCAATGCGTTATACTGAAGCAAGATTATCAAAAATAAGTAATGAATTATTAAGAGATATTGATAAAGAAACAGTAATTTGGTCACCTAATTTTGATGATACAGAATTAGAACCAACTGTATTACCAGCAAGATTTCCTAACTTACTTGTTAATGGATCAACTGGTATTAGTGCAGGTTACGCAACCAATATACCTCCACATAATTTAGGAGAAATAATAGACGCTACTATTAAAAGAATAGATAGTCCAAATTGCCGATTAGATACAATTTTAGAGATAGTAAAAGGACCTGATTTTCCAACAGGTGGTATAGTTGAAGGAAAAGATGGTATTATTGATGCTTTTACAACAGGACGTGGAAAAGTAATAGTAAGATCTAAATGTGAATTTGTTAAAGAAAAAGGTAAAGAACAAATAATAGTTACAGAAATACCATTTGATGTCAATAAAGCTTTATTAGTAAAGAAAATTGATGATATAAGAATTGATAAAAAAATAGATGGTATGAGTGAAGTAAGAGATGAATCTGATCGTGAAGGTTTAAGAATTGCTATTGATTTAAAAGCTGGAGCAGATAAAGAACTAGTCTTAAATTATTTATTTAAAAATACCGAATTACAAATATCTTATAATTATAATATGGTTTCAATAGTTAATCGTAGACCGATGACTTTAGGTATTTTACCTATATTAGATGCTTATATAGCTCATCAAAAAGAATTTGTTTTAAATAGAACGAAATTTGATTTAAAAACAGCTGAAACAAGAAGCCATATTGTTGAAGGCTTAATTAAAGCATTATCAATTTTAGATGAAGTAATAAAAACTATTAGAGCAAGTAAAAATAAGAGCGATGCTAAAGAAAATTTATGTAAGAAATATGATTTTACAGAATTACAAGCAGAAGCTATTGTTGTATTACAATTATATAGATTAACTAATACTGATGTAGTTGCTTTAGAAGAAGAAAAGAAAAACTTAGATATGATTATTAAAGAATTAAGAGAAATAATAAATAATGAAGATAAGTTAAAAGATGTTATGAAATCTGAATTAAGAGCAGTCAAAAAAGAATATGCTACACCAAGAAGAACAGAGATTAAAGATGAAATAACTGAAATTAAGATAGATACAACAGCTATGATTCCAAAAGAAGATTGTGTTGTAGTAGTTACTAATGAGGGCTATGTAAAAAGAGTTTCAATGAGAAGCTATAATAAAGATGAAGATAATTTAATAAAAGAAGGTAGTTGTATCATTGGCATGTATAAAATGAATACAATGAATACATTATTATTATTTACTAACTTAGGTAATTATTTATATATTCCAGTATATGAACTTCCAGAAACAAAATGGAAAGAATTAGGTAAACATGTAAGTAATGTTATTAAAATAGGTGCTGAAGAAAAAATTATTAAGAGTATTCCAGTATATAATTTTGATATAGATAATAGTATTATTATGTTTACTAAAAATGGAATGGTTAAACGTAGTAAATTAAGTGAATTTAAAGCTCAACGTTATAATAAACCAATTACATGTATGAAATTAAAAGATGATGATGAAGTTATTAATGTTTCTAATAATGATGGAAATATGATATTTATTACAACTAAGAATGGTTATGGATTAAAATATGACGCTAGTGAAGTTCCAGTAGTTGGATTAAAAACTAGTGGTGTTAAATCTATATCACTAAAAAATGATATTGTTGTAAAAGGTGAAATTTATAATGAAGGAAATGATTTATTAACTGTTGTAACTGATAAAGGAACAGGTAAACGAATTAAAATTTCTGAATTTGATAAAATGGTTAGAGCTAGAAAAGGTTTATTAATGGTAAGGGATGTTAAAACAAATCCTTATAGTATAATAAACACATTTATATTATCAAATAAGCATGATTTATTATTAAAGATTGGAATGGATTATTTAGAAATTAAAACTACTGATCTTCCAATAACTGATAGATATTCTACAGGTACTCAAATAACAAAGAGTCAAATAATAGAAGCTTATTTAAAAACAAATTTACAATCCGAGAATGATATTAGTAATAAAAAAGAGGTTGAAGAACAACCTATTGAAAAAGAAGTTAATTTAGAAAAAATTGATGAAAAAATATTAACAATAGATGATTTCTTAGATGATTTTAAATTTTAATAAAAGACTTTAATAGTCTTTTATTTTTTTTGAAAATAATGTATACTAAAGATAATAGGTGATGGTATGAAAAAAGGATTTACTTTAGTAGAGTTAATCGCAATGATAATTATTTTAGGAGTAGTATTATTATTATCTTATACTAGTTTAACAAAAGCATTAAAAGATACTAAAACTAATTATGAAGATAGTAATAAGAATAAAATAGCGAGTGCTTGTGAAGCATTTGTTGAAACAAACTTAGATAGATTTCCTAGTTTAAAAGAAAATGGCGGATCTACAAATGTATATGCAAGTACTTTAGTAGAAGAAGGATTTTTAAATGGAAAATTAGAACAAGAGATGAGTTGTAACTTTTCACATTTATTTATTAAAGTAACGAAGAACAGTAATAAGATATTAGAGTATGAATATAATTGCGGTGAACATAGTGAATATGTTCCTGGTTCTTGTGAAGTTGCAAATAATACTTCATGGACTTATAGTTATACAGGCTCTGAAGTAAATATGTCAGTGCCATGTGATGGAATATATAAGTTGGAAACATGGGGAGCTCAAGGTGGAGCAGCTAATGAAACTTATATAGGTGGATATGGTGCTTATGTTGCTGGAACAATAGATATGTATGTAAATCAAAAATTCTATGTTAATGTTGGTGGAGCTGGAGTCACAACTACTACATCAGGCGAAGTTGCAGGAGGATATAATGGTGGTGGTAATAGTTTACCTACTAGTGTAAGTGGCGGAAGAGGTTCTGGCGGTGGAGCAACTTCTATTGCAACTACTTCAGGATTATTATCAACATTAGAAAGCTATAAAGGAGCTATTTTAATAGTTGCAGCTGGTGGTGGTGGCGGAGGCTACTACAGTGCTAGCGAATATGGAACAGGTGGCTCAGGTGGTGGAATTCTTGGTGTAGATGGAATTTCAAATAATATTAATACGATTGGACATGGTGGAACACAAACAACTGGCGGTATAGGAGCAACTACTAGCCAAGTAGATGGCTCATTTGGGCAAGGCGCTAAAGGCGGGACTTTTTATGGTGGAGCCGGAGGTGGTGGAGGATTCTATGGTGGAGGCTCTGCTACTAATAATGGTGGAGCTGGCGGAGGATCATCATATATTGGTAATAGTCTTTTAACAAATAAAGCTATGTATTGTTTTGGGTGTCAAAGAAGTAACGGAGCTAATACAAAAACATTAGCAACTACTGATTTTGATGAAGAACCAACTGTGAATTTTGCTAAAGTTGGAAATGGTTATGCAAGAATAACTCTTATTAGTTCAAAATAAAAAGAAATAAGTTTAACTTATTTCTTTTTTTTATTTAAAACTTTCTATATAAACCAATTGCTTTTCCTAAAATAGTAACACTATTTAATATAATAGGATCCATTGTATCGTTTTCTGGCTGTAATCTAAAATATCCATCTTCTTTATAAAATGTTTTTAAAGTGACTTCATTTTCATCATTCATAGCTACAACAATTTCACCATTTCTTGCAACGTTTTGTCTTTGCACTATTACTATATCCCCATCTAAAATACCCGCATTAATCATACTTTCACCACTTACTCTTAAAGTAAATACTTCTTTATCACTAGGAACTAAATAAGCTGGTAATGAGAAAAATTCATCAGGTATTTCGATAGCTTCTATAGGAGAACCAGCAGTGATTTTTCCAAGTAATGGAACTTCTACTATAGATTCATCGTTATCTTCAAATTCATTTTCTACTAATAACTCGATAGCTCTATTTTTAGAACTATCTTTTTTTATAAATCCTTTTTCAACTAATTTATTTAAATGTGTATGAATAGTTGCAGGTGAAGATACTCCTAAGTCCTTACCAATTTCACGAACGGTAGGTGGATAACCATGAGATACAATATATTCTTTTATGTAATTTAATATTTCCTCTTGTCTTTTTGTAAGATTATTCATATTTCCTCCTTATACTTTCTAAATACATATTAACACACTTTACACTTTATGTCAAACATTTGTTTGTTTTATTATTGACACGAACAAGTGTTCGTGATAAACTAAATATAGTTAAGGAGGAATAGAATGGAAAAAATATTAAAAAACAAATTATTAATAGGAGTAGTAATCTTCTATGCATTACTTATTTATATAGGAGGTGCAATGACAACTGGAATGAATACATATGTTAATGTCAAAAATGAAACTAATATAAATATCTAGAAAAAACATCTAATATTTTATATTATATGGTATAATAATATAAAATAGAGGTGTTAGTGTGGACGGAAAAATAATTGCAAATATAAAAACATTAGGTTTAGATATGATAGATAAAGCAGGGTCAGGCCATCCTGGAATTGTATTGGGAGCAGCCCCTATAATTTATACTATCTTTGCTAAACATATGAATATAAATACGACAGATGATAATTGGATTTCAAGAGATAGATTTGTTATGTCAGCAGGTCATGGGTCAGCACTTTTATATGCTACTATGTATATGGCTGGATATGATATTTCTATAGATGATTTAAAACATTTTAGAAGAAAAGGTTTTAAAACTCCTGGACATCCTGAATTGAATGTTACACCTGGAGTAGATATTTCTACTGGTCCATTAGGTGAAGGAATTGCTTCAGCTGTTGGTATGGCACTTGGTGAAAAAATTATTAAAGAAAAATTTATTTTACCAAGCAATAGTAAAATATTTGCTGATCGTAATTTAGTTAATTATAATGTCTATGTATTATGCGGTGACGGTGATTTAATGGAAGGTGTTAATTATGAAGCAGCTTCACTTGCCGGAACATTAAATTTAGATAATTTAATAGTTTTATATGATTCTAATAATATAAGTTTAGATGGTGATACATCTAATACTTTTACTGAAAATGTATTGGATAGATTTAAAGCTATGGGATGGAATACTATAAAAGTAGTAGATGGTAATAGTGTTAATGATATTGATAAAGCAATATCAAGTGCTAAAAGATCAGGTAAACCTTCTATAATTGAAGTTAAAACTGTAATAGGTAATGGATCTATGAAAGCTGGAACTAATAGTGTTCATGGAAAATGCTTAGAAAAAGATGATATTGCTAATATAAAAAGAACATTAGGAATACCTGAAACACCTTTTTATGTTGATGAAGAAGCTAAAAAATCTTTTGCTAAACAGATTACTGAAAGATCAAATGTAAAATATGAATTATGGGCAAGATTATATAATGAATACAAAAATAATATTAAATTAAATGAGACTGATGTATTAGATTTATATATGAAAGAAAACCCAATTGATTTATTTAAATATAATTGGACTTTTAATTTAGAAGAAAAAATGGCTACTAGAGATAGTAATAATGAAATTCTAAGAGAAATAGCGAAAATTGTACCAAATTTAATCGGTGGTAGTGCTGATTTAGGAAGCTCTACTAAAACATATTTAACAAGTGAAGATGATATAAAAGATGATCATTATAATGGAAGAAATATTTGGTTTGGTGTTCGTGAAAATGGAATGGGTTCAATATTAAATGGATTAGCTTTATCAGGATTTAAAGTATATGGTTCAACTTTCTTATGTTTTTCTGATTTTATGAAACCAGCAATAAGAATGTCTGCTTTAATGAATTTACCAGTTAATTATATATTTACACATGATTCTATTAATGTAGGACAAGATGGGCCTACACATCAACCAATTGAACAATTAGCAATGTTAAGATCTATACCTAATTTAAATGTTTATAGACCAGCAGACGCTAATGAAGTACTTGGTAGTTGGAATATGATGTTAAATAGTAAGAATCCAAATGCTTTAATTTTATCAAGACAAGATGATAAAAATTTAAGTGTTACAGATGGAAAGAAAGTTAGTTTAGGTGCTTATATAGTTAGAAGAGAAATTGGACAATTACATGGTATAATTATTGCAACAGGTTCTGAAGTTCAAACATCTTTATTAATTGCAAATGAATTATATGAAAAAGATGGTATTGATTTACGTGTTGTAAGTATGCCTTGTCAAGAATTATATTTAAAACAATCTGAAGAATATAAGAAAGAAATACTTCCAATGGGATATAAAACTATTGTTGTAGAAGCAGGTTCTTCATTTGGATGGTATCGATTTGTATATAATGAAAAATACTTAATGACAATTGATAAATTTGGATTAAGTGGTACTAGAGAAGAAGTTTTAGATTATTGTGATTTCACTTATGATAAAATATTAGAGAAAATTAAAAAACTATTTAAATAATAGTTTTTTTTGACATTTTTTTTAATTTTGAAGTGTTATATTGATAGTGGTGATTATAATGAAAAAATATTATATATTTGCTATTAATAGAGAATTTTATTCTGATTATGCAGATAATCAAAAATCTTTATATAAGATTTTAAAAAATTTATATACTTTAGATACTGATTATATGAATTATGGCTTATCAATATATAATCAATTATGTGCTCCTATAAATAAAGAAATATTAGAGAGTTATTATAAAGATTATAATTCTATAGAAAATCATTACTATATAAATAATTGTATAATAGAAATAAATAATTCTTGTATGGTTGTTTTAACTAATAGATTATCTTTAGTTAATTTAAAATATTTATATTATTATAATTTTCCATTATTTATATGTGATTTTGATAATGATAGATTTTCTTTTTTAAATCATGAATATTTTAAAAATGTAGATAATATAATAAAATGACTTGAAAGAAAAGCATATTTTTAGTAGAATATATATAGAAGGGATGTAATAAAATGCAATTTTTAATAGATGTTTTACAAATATTAGGTGGTGTAATAGCAGGTGGTATTGCAGGTTTCTTTCTTGCAAAGAAATACTTAATGAAATATATGAAAAAGAATCCACCAATTAATGAACAAATGATAAGAGCAATGATGACTAGTATGGGGAGAACTCCAAGTCAAAAACAAGTTAATCAAACTATGAAACAAATGACTAAGTATATGGATTAGTCATTTTTTCTTGACTATTTTTATCTATTGTACTACAATAAAAATTGCTAATTAATTAGGAGGATTTAATATGAGCTTTACAGAAGAACAATTAATTCAAATTAGAACAAAAATTAAACAATTACAAACAAGACGTGAACAATTAGAAAAAGAAAATAATAGTAATTCTAAGGAATTATTTATGTTAGCTAATGAATTAAGAGAATATATTAATATGATTTCTGATGATAAGAAGAATGATAGTATTATAGCAAATTTATCTAAATTCAAAGCTACTATAGATTTTTTAGGTTTTAAAGAAACATATGATTATTTTTTATGTGATGATGAAGAAAATAAAATAGATGGTTATATGACAATTACTAGAAATTGTCCATTAGCCAAATCAGTTATTGGCAAAAAAGAAAATGATAATTTTAAATATGAAGTAAATGGAACAATTATTACAGGTGTAGTAGATAAGATTTATGAACCAGTAAAGGTTTATACAAAGACTATTGAAAAATAGTCTTTTATTTTATATAATGGTTAGTATTGGAGGAGTAATATGAAAATAAAATATGAATTGTTAAAAAACGAAAAAGATACAAAAGCAAGAAGAGGAAAACTACATACAAATTATGGAGTATTTGATACGCCTATGTTTATGCCAGTAGGAACACTTGCTAATGTAAAGACATTAACTCCTGAAGAATTAAAAGCAATGAATAGTGCTGTTATTTTATCAAATACTTATCATTTATGGTTAAGACCAGGTGAAGATGTTGTTGATCATGCTGGTGGATTACATAAATTTATGAATTATAATGGACCTATTTTGACGGATAGTGGTGGATTTCAAGTATTTTCATTAGCAAAGCCAAAAGATATAACTGAAGAAGGTGTAACTTTTAAAAGTCATATTGATGGTGCTAAATTATTCTTAACACCTGAAAAATCTATTGAAATTCAAAATAAACTAGATAGTGATATTGCCATGTCTTTTGATGAATGCATTCCATTTCCAGCTAGCTATGAATATGCTAAAGCAAGTACTGAAAGAACAATAAGATGGGCTAAAAGAGGTAAAGAAGCTTTTAATAATGAAAGACAATCTTTATTTGGAATAGTTCAAGGTGGAGAATATCAAGATTTAAGAGAATATAGTGCTAAAGAAACAGTTAAACTAGATTTCGATGGATATAGTATTGGTGGAACAAGTGTTGGCGAAGATAAAAAGACTATGTACAAAATGATTGAAGATGGTATTAGATATTTACCAACAGATAAACCTAGATATTTAATGGGAGTAGGAGATCCTGTCGATATAGTTGAAGGTGTAACACGTGGTATTGATATGTTTGATTGCGTTTTACCTACAAGACTAGCAAGACATGGTAATGCTTTTACTAAATATGGTAAAATTAATATTAAAAATTTGAAGTATAAAGAAGACTTTAATCCTATTGAAGAAGGTTGCGATTGTTATACATGTAAGAATTACACAAAAGCATATATACGTCATTTAATCACTGCTAATGAATCATTAGGTGGAAGATTATTATCTATTCATAATATTAGATTTTTAATAAGAGAAACAGAAGAAATAAGAAAAGCTATTGAAGAAGATAGATTACTAGAATATAAAGAAGAATTTTTAAATAATTATAAAAGTAAGGAAAATTAATTTTCCTTACTTTTTGTTATTCCAGTCATACTTCCTATAACTGATGATGAAATTAAAATGGTATAAAATATTAATGATTTTAATTCAAATGATTTAAGAATAACACTTAATATAATCATTAATAATATAATAATAAAACTGAATTTTAATCCTTCTAACCAACCTTTTTTAATACTTTTAATTCCTATCTTATATCCACCTATAAAAAATGCTAGAATAGTTAAAATAAACTTTAAGTATATTGTAAATTTATAATCTAATATATTAATGTAATTTAATATAGTAATTACTAATATAGATATTAAAATAAATAATATAATATATGTAAAAGATTTATAGAACTTGTTTAAAAAATTCATAATATCACCTAACTAATTGTATTATTTGTATAAACAATTTATTACAAATACATAATAGTTATGGTGATAATATGAATAAATTTATTTTAATTAAAAATGGTCAAATAAACTTTAATAGTTTAATTATTAATGATATTGATATTAAAGATTTAATGATATATTTGAATAAAAAGAAAATAGAAAAAATAGAGGATATAGAATTTTTAATATCTATATATAATAAAGTATATTTTTTAAAGAAAAATAATACTCCAATATCATTAATTATTAATGGAAAATTAATATATATAAATTTATTGAAAATAAATAAAAGTACCATTTGGATAAAAAATGTTATTAAGAAAAATAATCTTAATATAAATAGAATTATTTATGCAGTATATTTAAATGGAAGAGTCTTTATAATAAAGGGCTAATAATTGACTTTTATTAGCTATAATAGTATTATTATACTTAGAAAAAACTATAAAATATCAGGAGGGTAGCAGTATGAATTTTTGCAGTATTTCATTTTTATTTTTATTC
>DAOPJC010000019.1:0-13277 GCA_035399485.1 Bacilli bacterium | reverse complement strand
CAGCGATAAGTCTTTTAATAAATGTACTTTGTCCTTTTTTAATTTCATCTTCTTTTTGAGCCATAACAGCTTTACCTAAATCAAGCATACCCCATATTACTAATAAAATTGGTACTCCTATTTGTAATATTTTGTATACTAATGAAATTATATAAGCTAATTTATCTGGAATCCCAGCTGGTTGTAAATAAGCTGTACATACGTCTAAAACTTGTAACATAAATAACCCTCCTTCAACTAATTTAATTATACTTTATGTATATTAATTTGTCAACAAAACTAATAATTATTAACTATTTATCGTGTAAATCCCAACATATTTAATAATTTTTGAATTGCCTCTATATTGTCTTCATGATCATTAACTGGTGGCATATTATAATATACCTTTAAACGAGATTCATATTCAAATTCATCAACATCTTTTTCAGTTAATAAGCTTTTTGTTAAAACAACTTTTTTATCTTCTAATTCTTTAAACATTTTTGAATTACCTAATAACATTTTATTAAGCTTTATTATAGATGGTTCTAATAAATATAACACTGTTTCACATAAAGATTCTACATTTTTATTGTTGTTTAAATCAATTAAAACAACATCAGATTTATTCTTAGCTATTTCCATTCCTATATTTGTAGAAGTAGTACTAACTAATCCTTCTTTTCTAAAGAACATAAAATCTCTCTTATCTATTTCATAAGCTACTACAGAATAATTCTTTTCTAATTCCTGTTTCATTAGATATGTTAAAGTAGTTGCTCCAGCATCCTTAGTAATACTTTTAATACCTATTATTCTAGAGCTTTGCATATTACTACTATCATCATTTGTTTCATTAACATATTGTGTTACTACCTGTGGCTGTGCAAAATCTAATTGTTGAATATGTGCAACATCTCTATATGTATTAGGATTAGTAAATAAATACATAATACCATCTAAATTTTTAGTAAAATTATAAATTCCCATTGATATTAATTTTGATAAAAATTCATTATTGTTACATTCTGGTGAATCATCTAATAATAATATTACCTTACTCATATCTAAAGAAATAGATAATCTTTGAATATTTTTGATATCTTTATAATCTTTAATAGCAGTTATATCCAAAATCATTCTTTGAAAGAAAAAATTTTGAAATGTTGAGATGATTTCATCTGCATCAAACTCGCCATTAATAGACTTGATTACATCAATTTGCAATGTTTCTAACATTGACTGATATTTATTTGATACAATTACATTCATTTTATCACCCCTTAAAAATTCATAAATACCTTTGTATCACCATATAAAGGAAATTCCAAACTTATTAAATCACCTATCAAAGGTAAATCAAAAGACATATAAGTAACTACAGAATAATAATATCCTTTTACAGTTTTATATCTATAAACACAATATTTATAATTATCAACTGTATTTATAGCATTATAACCATGATCTGAATCATCAACGCCTTCTACATTCTCTGGTCCACGTCCTTTAGGGCATGAAAAACTAGAAGAATTTTTTAATGTTGGATATCCAGAAGTTTTTAAAAATTCTTTTATATCATTTTCTGTACTTTCATTATATTCACCATATTTTTCAATGATTTCAATCATTCGATTTTTAATTTTATAGGTTTTTGAATAACTTAAAGAGCTTATTACAATTATTGCACAAGCTCCAATTATTACTAATACTATCATAAAAACATATGCATTTGATATTGATTCTCTCATATTACACCTCTATGTATTAAAACGAAATATTCTATTTGATTTAGTATATATTGGAATCTTTAGAAAAAGATTAAACAATGGAAAATCAAATGTAATATAAGTAGTTACACCATAACTGTAGTACTTATCACTACCATTATTTGTATCATTTGGAAAATAATAAATACAGTATTTATAATCTGTACTTACTGGTTCAACTGCACTTACGCCATTTTTTTGTGGACAAGTCCCATCTGACTTAAGTGCATAACCGATAGATTTTAAATCTGTATTAATTTCTTCTTTAGCAAGGTTATTATAACCTTCATATTTTTCTATGATAGCTAGAATACTTTTATTAATTTTAAAAGATTTATAGTATATGATTGTACCCATTACAAATGCAAAAACAATTACCATGAATATGATAAGAATATTATATATATATGTACTCGCAATTGATTCTTTCATTACTATTCTCCTTTAATTATTTACATTCACTTGTTTCACTATCATAATAAGTTGCTTCACTTACAGCAACCCCATTTGACATACATTGATTATTTTCCCAAGTTCCACCGTAACTTGAACAACATGACTTTTTAGCAGTACTCTTCATTAAACTATTAACAACTGGAGTAACTACAGCAGCGATAACAGCAATTAGGATAATTGCGATAACAGTTAAATTTGCTTCACCTGCAGCTTCTTTCATATTTTTTTCACCACCTTTGTCTTATTATTAACATAATTATAACATACAATTCATTAAAAATAAATAAGTTTACATTTTATATACCCATCATCATATACATTGTAATAAGCATGAAGAATAAAATTCCTCCACCTGTACATGCAAGCATTAACATAGTCTTATTTTCCATTTTTTCAAGACGTTCTTTGTATCTTTGCTCACGAGATTTATTTTGTAAAGCAGATACTGTTCTTGAAAACATCATTAATTGTTCTTGCTTATTCTCTTGTGATCCTAAACTTAAACGATATAATAAACGCATCATACGCATTGAATCTCTTACTGGATATTCTTTAGCAAAATCCATATATGGATCAACTGATGAATCACCAGCATCTATTTTTGCTACTAAGTCTTGTAATCCTGATCTAAATATTTCAGGTGCTGTTTCAATTGATCTACTTAATGCAACTGGAACAGTATAATGTTGAATTAATATTTCAAGACTCTTTAAATAATATGGTAGCATCAAATTTATTTGATGTAGATTTAATTTATAATATTTTTTTAATGACATATAACTTGATTTAAATACAGCAAATCCTGCAAATAATATTATTAACATATAAGTAAAACTTAATTTTGATAAAAATAATATAAACATTACTACGATTGTTAATAAAGCATTACGAATTCTTATTGTATATAATTTATATACATCATCATCACTAATTGTGCCATTGTATTTAATATTTAGATAAAACTTATAATCACTTTCCATTAAGAATCTAAAATATGGTTCTGCGTCATTTACAAATCTCTTTGTATCTATTACTTTATTATATTGAAATATAAATAATAGAATTAATCCTATTGCAACAAATAACATTATTCAGCCCCCACATCTTCATTATAATATTTCTCACCACTAAGTAAGAAATAAGTATTTACTAATACTATACCGTGTAACATTAGTTGAACCCACCACTCATTTAACATTTCAATATATGTTTCTGTAGTAAGTAAGAATTGTACTAACATTACCATTAAGTATAATACAATACCAAATTGTAAAAATTTCTTATGGAAAGCAGCTCTATCTATTCTATCTCTATATACGTTTTCAACAAGCATATCTATATCTTGTGACATATTTTCTAGAGATTTACCTGCATCTTTTGAACCTTCATTATTTATTTGAAGGAATAATTGATGCATATTTTTAACAATATAGAAATTATATCTTTCGTTCATATAATTTATAGATTGTTCAATTGTACCATTTTCATAAGCCATATCTATCATTGTTTTAACATCTGACTTAACTGGATCTTCTAAAACTCCAGATTCATATACTCCCTCAATTGATTTAACAAATGATTGAGTAGTTCCAAATTCCATTATAGTATTTGTTGTATATACTTGAATTTGTTCAAATATAAATTCACTATATAATCTCTTACATCTTAAATATGTTAAATATGGAATTGTTAAGTTTGCCGCTATTACATATATAATTGATATAACTAAACTATAAAAGTATAAATATGAAATAACTGCAGCTGAGATTGAAAAAACAGCAATTTGAATAGCATATTGTTTAGGAGTGTATTCTTGTCCTAACTCTTTTACTTTAGATCTAACTACCTTAAAAGAGAAAGGAGCATATTTTTCATATACTACTCCAAATTGAGTAGTAATATATTTATATACATTTTCGCCTGTATTCTTACGATATATTAAGATAAATACTATAATTATCGCAGATACTATAAATATAAAACCGGACATATTCTTCCTCCTTTATTATTCAAAATTTAATGTTTCTACTTGACTTTGACTTGGGATTGGTTGATTAACATTTGGAATGTTATTAACCATTTGAGGTCTTACTTGTGCCTGAGGTTGCACTTGTGGTTGAGGATTTATAATTGGAGTATTATTTTCCTCTACTTCTTTGCCAATATTTGCTGTTTGTGAAACAAATTCATCAAACCCTGGAACTTGTACTTCACTAGCATCTTTAATTTCATCTGGATTTAAAGTAATACCTTGAGCATCTAAATAATCAATTAAATACTTACTTGGTTTATTTCTTACAACTTTACCAGTTGTACTTTTTTTATAAATTGTACTATATTTTGCTTCATTATCTTCTGTTACATAAAATTCTGTAACTTCCGCTATCTCACGAACAAATTTTTTAGTTTCTTTATCTTGGAAACCTCTTATATATACACCTAATTGAATATATCTATAAATAGATTTCAAAAATTGTTCAATATCTTGATTTGTTTCAAGTAAACTATACATACGGTTTGGGATAGATGAAGCCTTATCAGCATGTATTGTTGATAAAATATAATGTCCTGATGAAATAGAGTTACGTACAGCTAGTACTGCTTCTGCACTACGAACTTCAGATAGTAAAATCCACTTTGGATTTTGTCTCATACAAGTTACAAGTACATCTGAGTAAGAAGCTATATTATTTGTTTTCATAGCAACTATATCTCTTGCAGGGAATATCTTATCAAGATGTAGTTCTAGTGTATCCTCTATTGTTATTAATTTTTCATTTTCTTTAGTTTGTGCTGCAAGATATTTTACAAATTCTGTTTTACCTGAACCAGTTTCACCACAAACGATTATGTTGCAGTGACCATGAACAGCTTTAATTAAGAAATCTAAAATATCTAAATCAACATATTTTTCTTGAATTAATTTATTTTTTTCAAGTCTTATCTTTGCTGGTGTCTTACGTATAACACATGCAATACCATTTTTAGCAATTGAATCATGCACGAAGTTTAAACGTAACTCTGCACTTTCAGCATCTAGAAATGGATGAGCCATATTAAATGTATTTCCCATTACATTTGCACATTGGAAAGCTAATTTTTCCATAAATGCATTATTTACTTTTGGATCTTCAATACGAAAGATACCTTTAGATAATGTTTTTAGCCATACTTGGCCACCATTACTATATGAAATATCTGTTATATCATCATCATCTAAGAATTTCTTTATAGGCCCAAAATCCAATTGGGTAAACATATTCTCATCCATAACATCACCTTTTTCTATTCTTTTATACTTTTATATTAATTTGTTTTTGTTGTATTTGCACTTGGATTAGTTGTTGTAGTATTCTTTGTTGTGTCTTTTGTTGTATCAGTAGTAGTCTTATCTTCTACTGTAGTACCTTCTTGACCTTCTAAAAGAACTGATTTAGCATTAATGAATTCTTTTAAGTATTCAGTGCTAACTTTAGTTTCACCTTCACTATTATAATTTCCACCATGTGGTACAGGGAATAATTCAATACTATTAGTAGTAATATATTTAGCCTTACGTACTAAAATATGTATTTCATCTGATAAAGCAAATACTAAATATGCAGGAGTTCTAGTATCTGAAGTATCTTCAAAAACATCTTTACCACTTGAATCTCTTACTGCTAAAACATTAACATCTTCAATTAATTTTCCAACAATAATTTTACCTGTTTCATCAACAGCTTTCATATAAATATCAATTTTCTTATTTGGGTAAATAGAATTACCATAAGTAGTTTCCATATTAACACCAAATAAATATGGTATTTCATCTTCTTTTAAATCATCAAATATTGAATCTTTAAAATCTCCATTATCTACTACTGATTCTTTATAGAACATACTTCCTGATGGAATTATAGTATTTACATTAGAGTATTTTCCTATAATACCGCTTGCTGATCTATAAACATTATCAGTTACAGCAATTGATGATACTTGAATATTAGTAATCATACTTGCAGTAATTTGTGTTCTTGCAGGAATAGTTTCTGCAGCTACTGGAATTGTAACAGGTTTAACAGCACTTTTAATTTGTGAACTGTATCCCCAATATAACAATACTAATACTAATATTACGCCTAATATTGTTACTGTGTTTTTGTTTTTAAAAAACCTTTTTAACGAATTTACAAAATTATTCATTTAAATCTCTCCTTTTCTTCTTCTTAATAAGGTGTCTCTAATATAGCATCAATTCTATTGCTTACTATAAATTCAATTGATTCTTCTTTAGTTTTACCTCCCCCGCTAAATAATTTACCTGTCTCATAAGAGTAAACTTTTATACTAACTTTAGGGGGAACTTCATTAACATCATAAAATTCTACTTTATATGTTCTTGCTAAAGAAGCATTTTCTGAAAATCTTCTAAGAAAATTTTCAACAAATTTTTCTCTATCTATTCTTACTACGCCATCATTTCTATATCCAGCATAGTCTAGAGCATCATACATTGCGGCTTCTGTGGTTTCTTTTAAAAGAGACATGTTGTGTTCATCTGAATTTGTTAAATTTTGGAATAGAAATATAAATACTATAGCAACTACTCCAAGTGCTACTATATAAGCAGCCCAAAACGATTCTTTCATTATCTATCACCTACCATGCCACTGTATTTCCACAGTTTGTATATGACCCTGAACTTGAAATTGCACATCCTGTAACATTAATTTCATAAGAATTTACTCTTCCTCTAATTAAGCCACTTTTACAATTTCTACCATTTGTACATGTCATATTTTCAAAATCTGAATATCCCGCAATACCACTTGTTGCAGCACTAGTACCTTCATACATATCTATTATCTTAGAATTCATATATTTATTGTATCTACGTAATAGCTTCATAGTCTTTGGAGTTAAACTAATTTCATACATAGGTTGTAAATGATATACATTATAATCACTTACGCCTCTATTATTAATAATATATGTATTTACAGTATAATCATTTTCTGAATCCCAGTTTGCTCCTGGCTTTCTACCATCACCATTAAATCCTGGGAAAGCATCTTGTTTACTATATAAAGATATAGTTCTATAAACTACATTTACTCCTACTGAGCCAGCGCAATTTGTTCCATTACAATTTAGTGTAGGATCACATGCATCATATTCAGTACTACAAGTACCTGTACAAGAAATTCTTTGGTCATTACAAGGAACTTCATAAGTACATGGATAATCTTTATCTGCTCTACATGATTTATTAGCAAATAAAGTCCCTAATAATACATATTTATCAAATTTATTACCTGTTCCATATGTATTTGTAGTTAATGAATAATCATATGTACCTGGATCAGTAGAATAATGAACTGGCAAAGTACTATATCCTATATCTATATACTGTTTAGAAGCTAATCTATTACGTCCATCCACAGTTTGTCCACTACCTTTTTCAGTATATCTGTATGTATCTTCAGGTAAAGAGTAATTGTATTCTTTTGTGATTTCTGAAGCCCATTTCATTGAATATAATATTGATTGTCTATTAGACTCATTACAATATTGACCTCTATTATCACATTTATATACTGTAAAACTCTTAAACAAATTAGTATTACCAAATTTTACTGGTGTTCCATTCTCTAACCAGAATGTAGAATCTTTACTTTCATCAGTTAATTTTGTTGTTAAAGTCCAAGTATTCCCATATACTGGTTCTTCATATGTGAATTCCAATTCAGGTTTGAATGTTGTATATGTAATATTTGGTAGTATTCCTGTGCAACTTGCAAATTTATTAATCAAATTATTTCTTGCTGCCACTGCATCATCATAAACTGTCTTCGCAGCATTTGCAATATTTTCATATTCTCTTTTCTTATCATCTTTACTTGGTCCTTGATTATGGCCTTCATATTTTTCCCACCATGATGCGCTTCCAGAATAACGTCCATTATTAGCACTTCCTGACCATTTTCTTGTTTTGTAATATCTTACGCATACTGTATATTCAACTTCTTTATCACAAGCATGTGTTTCATTACAACGTATTCTATCTGTTCCACTAAGTGTATTACAGTCGCATATATGTCGTGTTCTTTTTTCTTCTTGAGCACAATCACTTGTATCATCAGCAGTTTCACCAGTAGGATTTGCCGCATTAGCGGCATATTGGTCTGCTAAACGTTTTTGATAATTATCCCAAGCTGTTTTTACTCTTTGATTAATTGCTTGTAAATCATCATTAAAAGTTTGATAATCTATTTGTCCTAACATTCTATCAGAAGAAGGCATACAAGTTTTCTTGCCTTTATACTCTATAGGGTTTAGTCTAATTGCATATGCACCATCACTATTATTTACAACCATATATTTACCTTGATCCACAGTAATATTATTACCAGGATAATTTAAAGTAATTTCTTCTCTACAAAAAATATTACAATATTTATTATCACTATTTTCTATATAATGTGATCTTACATTAGCATCTACTGAAGTTTTGCTTTTAAATATACATTCCCAATCATCTATATCCTTAACATATCCTGAATTATCATCGCTACCACATGTTGAAGGAATATCAGTTTTAATTTCATAAGTACATCCATTTGGTTCAACAGTTTCTGGTGTAGTTGGAATTGGCTCTTCTGGAGTATAATTTGGGTCTAAATGATCAAATGGTAAATATAATCCAACTCCCCATCCAGATGTTTCAAGAATTTGATTGCCGGTATTAAGTGATTCTGCTTCATTTGCACTATTATGTCCAGCAAATATATCAGTTTTTGGTGTGTATACAACTTTAGCAAAAGTTTTATATTGACTTGGTCTTAAAACTTGTGTCGGTGCGCCAGTCCTTTTAAAATTATATTTACTTCCTTGATTAAGGATTTCATTAATATTAGTTGCAGATAATTCTGCTAATGTACCAGTATAAACATAATATCCACCATCATCTTCACTAACACCATTTATTACAGATGTAATTATACTTTCTGCAGCATAATTGACACCATAGTTACTTGATGCAGTTGATGTAAAATATGAACTTGGATTGTTCATGAAACTTTGTAAATTTGATCTATTTATATTTCTATAATATCTATCACCATTGCTTCCTGAACTGTTTATATATCGTACTAAGGAGTTTTGATAATCAATACTTACACAGCCTATATTAGTTGCATCATATATTTGTTGTATTGAAAATATTGGAGTTACAACAACTCTAATACCTTTTTTGCTTCCTAACAATCCATTAACAAGTACACCAGTTTTCACTTTATTAAGAATATCATTGTAATTTGCACCTAATAAAGAAAATAATTCTCGCATATTTGCATAATCACCACTAGCATTCATTAAAGTTGCATTTAAACTATTTGCAAAAGTACCATTTAATTGAGTTGGAAACTTATTCCAATATATAAAATTTCTATCAATATGTGACGCTATCCAACTTGTTGATCCATTACCAACAACTTTTCTACTTGTAATTTGTTGAAATGAACCACTACCATCATAATATCTAATTTCCACATACGCTGCAGCATAATTACCATTATTCCAGTTACAAAAGCAATTACTTGTTCCCAAGCATGCACCACCATGTCCTGAACCATTATATCCAGCACCTGCAGCATCTGGAACCCATGTTGCACTAGCAAATACTTTTCCTGGTAATATAATCATTCCTATTAAGAATAATAATGTTAATAAATATTTGTGTTTTGTTTTCAAGTTATCACCTACTTTATTTTAATTTAAATTCATTTTGTCTTTTCTTTATTAATAAAATAATAATCCATATAAAACTAATTCCTATTACAGCACCAAATATTATTATTCTATTTTCATCTAGATAATTAATAATATTAGCAAATACTTGTTCTATAGAATTATGTTTTTTTATTGGTTCTTCTACTATTTCTTGTTTATTATCATATTTTTTTACTGCTTGTTTAAATTTATCATAAGATAAATCTACTTTACTCCATCTATTACATAATTTATACCCTTGATGATTTTTACATAAATCATCAGTATAATATTTATTAAAAGCAGGTAAGCTTACATATACAGTTATTAAATATTTATCATTGCAAGCATAATCATTAGCATATACTTTATAATGAAGTGTTTGTGAAGGATTTAAATTAGGTATAACTATTTCATCACTTATATAATTATATCTTGTTCCTGTTTCTTCATTAATTATATAAAATTTATTATTTAAATTATTTAATTTAACATTAAATACCAATGAATTATATTGATCATTTTGATTCTTAGTTTCAATATAATCATATGATGCAACTATATTACTTGCTAATCTTTGTAACTTAGTTAAATTAGTTACTGAGCACTCATAATATTCAGTTGCGTGAGCAATGTTGGGTAAAGCAAAAAAGATGCTTAGCATTATTATTAAGTATTTTATCTTTTTCATACTACCCTCCATTCTATATTATAACATAATATATCTTTTTTTTATATAATTTTATATTTATATTCATAGTTTCTTACATTGATAATTAAGTATGCTTCACTAGCATTATTTATATCAGAATTTAACTCAATGTAGTATACATTTTTATCATTATATTTTTTAGGATCTATTTTCTTTAAATCACTAATTTTATAAGTTTTATTATCTTTTTTATATTCAATTCTGCCGAACAAATTCAATATATCATATAAATTATTTATGCCATCATAAGTAATATTTTCATCTATTGTAATATTACCTGATACTTTTAATAATACTTTATCATAATTAGAATTTAGTATTGGCTTAATATATTCTTTTGATAAATAGCAGTCATTCTTATCTATGCAAAAATTATAATTACTTGCAAATTCTTTTGCAATTTCTAATGAATTAATTAATAATGAAGTATTATTATAAATTCTTTCATTTAGGATTGTTAATTCATTTAATGATATATCATTAGATACTTTATTTTTATCTAAGTTAAATGAGGATAATTTAACTTTTATATATTTAGGTTTTATTTTTGTAGACCCTAATTTAAAATCATTTAAATATCTAAAAATAATACTATTTATATTAGTTGTTCTTGGTATTTCATATACTAATAAATATTTAGTTAATGTATTTGTTAATTCTTGATTTGTATATGGTGTGCCTAAATCTTTCATATAATTATTATAATTATTTATTGGATAATAAACACTATCATTGATTAATATTTCAGTCTTAGCTGTATTAATATATTTATTATTACCATATTTACTAGAACTAAATTCTAATACTAATAATTCTTTATCAGTTACTTCTGAACCTTTTGAATTTAATGTTGTTACATATGATTTATTTATTCCAAAAGCATATTCACTAGTAGCAAATATTTCTCCTTGTTTATACTTTTGATTATAAACATTAGTACTCATATATATAATAAATCCAATAGTTAAGCCTATTAGTACTATTGTAACATTAATTACTAATTTATTTTCTTTATAAATATATTTTGAATATCTAATTTTTTGTCTTATATTTCTTTTTATTGAATTTGAATCTAAATTTATATTTACTTCAAATTCTTCATTATCAGCGTCATCAACATCAAGTTCCATTAAATCTTTGCCAAAATCAAATTTTTTAAGATCTAATCCTATTGATCTAATCAATGATATTATTGCTGAGATAAGTTGAGATAATGTTAATATGAAAGCAATATCCATAGCAAGTTTTGCTTCTTGTGATGCAATTACATTTGTTTCCATATATGTTAAAGTATTAAATAAATATGTATATATTCCTATTGATAATAAATATATAGCGATATTTACAAAATAAAATAATTTAGGCTTTTTCTTTTTAAACATTACTACTAGCAATATTCCTAATATTATTAATATTAGCCAAGGTAATAAGAAAACATAAATATTAAATAGTGCATCAACACTACCAGTATCAACATTTAGGGCTCCTGAATTTAGATAATCACTTAAAAAAGTATATAAAGAAAAACTCTTATACAATAAATAAGCCATACATATAGTTAGTACGGTATGAATTAATTTAAAATTCTTTATTAATATAGCATATGGCTTTCTTAATATCATATCTATCTCCCCTTATTATACATTTTATTATACATTATTTTATTATAAAAAAAAAGATTTTTTATGATATTTCACATATTAAATCTTTTTATCTAAATAATAATTTCTTAATTCTTTAAAGCGTTGGTAATGTACTACTTCTCTTTGTCTTAAAAACGCTAATGGCGCAAGTACATCTAAATCTTCAGTTAAATCCATTAAGTGCTCATAAGTTGCTCTTGCTCTTTGTTCAGCAGCCATATCTGACTCAATATCTGCAATATAATCACCTGTTGTTTCAGTGTATGCAGCTGTAAAAGGTTCACCTGTAGGGCTTGCTGGGAACAACGTTGAATCATGCATAGTAAACATTCCACCCATACCTGTTTTTTTAATTTCTTCTATCGTTGCACCTTTCATTAATTGCGTAATCATAGTAGCAATCATTTCGACATGAGCTAATTCTTCGGTAGCAATATCAGTTAATAAAGCTTTTCCTTTATCATCTGGCATACTATATCTTTGATTCATATATCTTAAAGCTGCACCCAGTTCTGAATCTGGGCCGCCATATTGAGCAGATAAATAATTTGCCATTTTTAAATCTTTTTTTCTTATATTAACAGGATAAGCTAATTTTTTTTCATATTTCCACATTATTTATTCTCCTCCCAAGGCCATGGTGATTTTATCCAGCTCCATGGAGTTTGTGTTAAAGCATCACCATCTAAAGTAAGTGGCCCATATTTTTCTTCATATTTTTTCATATATTCATTTAATGAATTTTTATAATAATTATATAATTCTATAGCTTTAGAATCATTTGAATATATGTCTAAATATAAATTCAAATCCCCCATCGCAAATCCTAAAGCATCTATAGTAGTAAGTATTTCAGCTTGCTCATTCTTAGGTACTATTTCTACTGGTTTATCAAATTTATAACTATTATATAAATCATTAAACATATTACCTCTAATAAATCCTTGATATGGATCTAATATA
>DAOPJC010000018.1:0-13635 GCA_035399485.1 Bacilli bacterium | reverse complement strand
TTGTTTAATTGGGTAGTATAAGACCAATCTTCAATAGCTAATTCAAAATCAATCATTCCAATACTAACATTTTTCACCCAATTATAATAATCTCCAAAGGTATAGAAATCATCGTAATCAACTCCTGCTGTTGTATTGTTAATAATAAGATTATCAGTGGTAATATCTCCAATATTGAATAAGGTCTTATCTGCTGTCCAACTAACAAAAGCATCTGCTGTAATGTCTAACCAAAGTACCCAATCTGCTGTATTTAAAGTTGGGTCGCCTTCTCCTGTGGTAGCAGTGATACATTTGTATATTTTACCATCAGAAGCCTTACAAACATCTTTTGCAACATAAGCAGCACCATTATCATAAGCAACTGCATCAACAGCCCAACGTCTAAATTTTACATTACGGAAGTCATAATGTGTTTCTACATTTTGGATAGTGTCTTTGCGATAATAAATCATACCTTTGAAGTTTGCGTTTACAGTATCAACACCATTACCAAAACCAATATCTCTAATATCCAAAATATCCAATGAATAGTAAATAACATCTTGTGGATATACTGTTGAAATAGCTACTTTATACAATTCATTTACTTTTGATGCAGTAACAATAATTGGTTCTGCTGCCCCAATTTGCTCTTCAATAATATTCATTGTGCCACCATCAAAAATATTGTAAGATTGAGCAAAATCTGATATTAAATAGTTCTGACCTATAATAAGTTCAGAAGCATCTCTTAATGCTACTAATTCGCTACGAGTAGTTACAAGACAATTACTAAGTAAATCATCTACATCTGTTAAATCAGAAACATCTATTGCTGCAGGATTGGCTAATAATTCTACAGCTTCTAGTACAGTAGTTTCATCTGTAATACCAAAAGGATTAACTGTTGAAAAACCTTCAAGTTCTCTATCTAAAACTACATCTTTTTCACCAAAATTATACCCTTTTACTTTTAATGCTCCTTCTTTTGCAGCATAATAATTAAAATCTCCTTTTCTAGGTCTTGGAATCTTTCTTCTATTAGTTTCCAAGGTTGATGTTTGTGTGAACTGTGTCATTTTTTTATAATATTAAAGTTTATACTTAAAGTTACTAATTTTTTTTAATTTTTCCAAATTTTTTTTTACTGTTTACCTTGTAATTGATCTATTCTTACTTCTGGTGTAAATATATCTCTTATATTGTCAAAACCTGTAAAATCAATAAAATCTTTTTTAAGTTTTAAAGTACCTGCTTCATAAGGACCTGATTTCTTTTGATAGAATGCATCTTGATACCATTCTTGGTATAATTCAGAATCTATTTCAGGGTCTGGTTCTGCTCCACCATTCCATAATAATACAAGTAATGCTTTTAGAGCATGATCGACCACTTTAGTAGTTTTTGTTAGTTCTGATACCATAGGTAAAGCTGTAGTAAAATTTTTAATATATTCTTGCGAACCAGCGCCTAATGGAAACATTGCCATAGCTTCACCAGAAGTACCCCACAATATTCTAATAGCGTTACCTTCTACCATGCTTAATGGTTCATCATCATCTTTTCTTTTTTTAACCATTGCTAATGCTAACATAGATAAAGATGATAGTATCATCATTGCTAAAGCATCTCTAGCAGCTTGATTTATTTTTCTAGCATACAAATCTCCCATTTGATGTTCTATATGAGTATCATCTGTAGGATTTTCTATATCTGTAATACTGGTTAATCCATTATAACTACTATTTGGGATAGATCCTAACATAAATTGTTTTAAGGTTGCTTTAGTACCAAATGCTCCAAATGCTTGTACTAATGCTCTCCAGTATCCTAAAGAAGCTTCTCCTGTTTCCCATGAAGGTCTTAAAGTACCAAATCTATTTAAGAATAGAGGAATTAAATATTTTCGATAAAAGAATAATAATTTACCTAAAGTCTTAGCTTCCATTCTAGTTTGATCTGATGCTGCATAGTTACCTTGTGCTCTACGCATTTCTGCTATAATAATTCTTTTTAACCTTAACTGATCTTCTTTAGTATAATCAACATCATTTCTTAATTCTAATGTACCATCTTCTCCTTTTATATAACATTCTGTCGCAGAAATCTGTACATTATTCCCATTAACATCTAATACTGGTTGTTTTGTAATAGGGTCTATAACATTAAATTTATAATGGGATAATACAGCATACATTGTAGTAAGTCCAATTAGAGTATCTCCTTTATCTTGCACAAGATAACCTAATTCCATTACATTGGTTAATTTATTGCCTAATCTTCTAGTTCTACCACCTGTTATTTCATCTACATATTTAATCATATCTTTTTGTAAAGGATTAAATATTCTATATAACATGGTAGATTCGTGTATATTACTTATCTTACCCCAATCTGCAAAATAATTGTGCAAAAATCCTCTAGCACCATATACTTGCCTATAAGCCTGTATAGCATCTTTATCTGTATAATGTTTACTTCCATTGCCAGCAGCAATCCAAAATTGTACTGAACCTGCTGTATAATTCTTTACTTGATTGGTAATATCAAATCCAAGTCTCATTAAACTAATATACTGAAACATTAAATTGAGACCTTTTTTTATTTTTCTGTCCTGAGCATCATCAACTTGTCCTTGGACAAATTTTCTCTTTTCATATTCTAAACTATCTACTGCACTTGTCCATTCTTTAATTCTTTTATTAATTTGAGCTTGTATATTAGGATCTGTAGATTTAGAATCTTTCATTATTTTTATTTGCTCATTATAATATTCAATAACACCTTCTACTTGGGGTTGTGCTTCTTGCATTGCTTGATTATAATGAGCTTCTGTTGCAAATTTATAAATAGCACTAATAGAATCTGTAGTTTGTAATTCTTCTCCTAATTGTCTTGTGAATCTACTTCTAATATTACCTCCTAAATCACCAAACATATTTTCAGAAAAATCTTGTTCGCTACTTTGAAATTTAAGATGTTTATCTATTGCAATTGCCATTTCTTTACTTAACCCATCTTTAAATCCCAATCTTTTAAAATTTTCTATTTTACCTGCTGCAAATCCTGGTATTTTATATCCCATTTTTTGCCCTACCATCATTTTTTGTAATCCAAAATAATAAGTAGTGAGAGTATCATAATAATTTTTTAAATCTTTATCGGCAACAATAGTTTTAAATTTAGAATCTATATTTTTATTTGACATACCTTCTGGAGATAAACTATATAGACCATCTCCCATAGATATAACTCCTTTCGGTAAAGGAATATTATCAATTCCTTCTATATAATTAGAATTTTTAGCCTCTTCTTTTAATTTCCATTCAGTAAAATAATCAGGATTTCCTATTGTCTCAATATATTCATCTGATGTTGGTTTAAATATAAAATTAAAAGCTTTTGGTTGTGATAAATTTCTATTAAAAACTCCTACTAATGGATTGATGAAAGGATCTTCATGTCGTTCTTCATACCATTTTTTATATTCTGCCATGTAATTATTATAATCTTTTTCTACTTCTAATAGTTTATTTAGATTTTCTTCATTTTTATTTCTATTATAAACAGATGTTGCTCCAATGTATTTCTCCTTTTTATCAATAAGTAAATCTGTTTTCTTTTTCATTTCTTGTTCGTAGATTGGACTTTTTATTTGTTCTTGTAATTCTGCTAAATCAAATTTTAATTTATTAATCCTATTCCAAGCTTCGTCAGATAATTGTATTTTTTTTCTATTTGGATCATTTAATAATTCTGATATATTATTATTAATACCATCTAATTCAGCTATATCATCAGAAGTCATAATTCTAGGATTAAATACTTTATTAAAAGTAAACCTACCCATTATATCTCTTCTTTGCCTAAATAAATTAGATAGTTCATCATCAGTTGTAGTACCATATATATAAGAAATTTCATTATAAATTTCAGCTCTCTTTTTAAACCATTCTGAATTAGGTCTTGTAATTTGATATTTTTCTTTCCATTTTGCTAATTGCTCAGGATAATCAACAAATTGTATTTCTGCATTTTTAAGCATAGCGTTATATCTAGCTTCATTATAAACAGGCTCATACATATTTTCCATTTGTTCTATAATCCTAGCATATTCTATATTTTCTTCTTTAGCTAATTGTTTAATCCTTCTAATTTCAGCTTTTAAAGTTAATAACATATCAGCATCATCATCTGATTGCATCATCAAATCTTCAGATGATATAATATACATTTGTAAATAAATATCATCTATTTGTTGTTTATAGTTATCAGGTAATCCTGCTTGTAATTTATAATAAGCATCTTTATAAGGAAGATTACAATTTTCTACTATCCAATTAGTCATTGCTTTAGTATGCTCATAAGACTTTTGTTTAGCAGCTTCATATTCTCTTTTTAATGCTGTTATTTCCTCCGCATTTCCTGTTTTGATAGATTGGTTATATTTAGCTCTTATAAGTTTCTCAGACTCTTTAAAAGCTCTTGTATCAGATTGAAACTTTCTATATGTATTTTCATATTCTTCTGACATTGGTTTTACTAAATATAATTGATTAGAAGTTGTTACTTCTCCTGTGTTAATATTATAATAAGTAATATTTCTTCTATCAGAAATTAAATCATTTAATTGTTCTATAGTTAATCCTTTCTTAGATAATATAGAATCTGTAGCATTAGCAAGATTATGTAGTCCTTTATCATTAACTAAATTATCATGCATCATACCTTCTGCATTTTTTAACATAATCATAACAGAAGCAATTCCTAAATCTTGATCAGTAATAGTAGCTTGGAATTTAGAAAAATCTACAATATTAACACCACTACCTTGAGTGTATAATGTTCTATTACCAAGATATAATATTGAAGTAGGATCTTTCATATTATCTACTATAGTAGATAATGCTGTATCATCATATTTTAATCCTGCTAATATTTGATTTAATTGATCTTTTCTTTTTTCTAATCTTGCAATCTCTAATGCAATTTCTGAATTATTATCAGGATTAACATCAGAATATTGTCCTTTTAAGTTTTTATTAATAACTCCTGCTACACGCATTGCCCCTCTTCTGATTAATCCTAGTTGTCCTTGTTTTAATTTTGCAAGTGTTTTATTGATTTTTTTCTGTTCTACCATAAAAGCATCAGTTAAATCTAATCTAATATTTTCAAAAGATTTTTCACCAATACCTTTTAATACATTAACAATCATTGGAATAGTAGCATCTCTAAAATCATTTAGTATAGAAATATATTGTCCATAAGCAGATAATACATTTTTAAAAATAGGACTATCTTCTGATATATTATTTTTAGGATTATTTTTAATATTATTTGCTATTTCATATAAAATACCTAAGGCATCACCAGCAGCTTTATTTTGATTATGTAATTCTAATAATTTAGAATATAATTTTATATACTCTTTTTTATTTCCTTCTGTTGGATTTTTTCCATATTCTGTTAAAGCTTTTGCATATTGTTCATTTATATTAGAAAATTCTGTATTAATTCTTGTTATTTCATCTTTAATGGTAGTTAAAGATTTAGCAAAAATTAATCCTCTAAATAATGATTTATCTTCTTTATCTTTTTGTTCTTCAATATTTTTGACAATTGTTTTTAGATACTTTAATTGTTGTAACTTTAATTCTTTTATATCTTCTGTATAATTTTTAGTATGAATTTCTTTAGAAATAGCTTCTATATTTGCTTTAGTTCTTTCATAAACAGATTTCATTATTTCTTCTGCTTGTTTTTCATCAGGTCTGATATCATATAAATCTTGAATAGATTTAGCAGCTTCTTCAACTTCTTCTTCTTTATATGGAAGAGCCTTGTTTATTATCTTTAAATATTTATTAAATTTATCTTTAGTATGATTTTCATCAGCAAATAAAGGTTTACTATTTTTATATCTATTATCATCTGGTATATGTACTCTTGCTCTTTGATAATATTCATATCCATTAAATACTACCATTTTTTGAGTTTTAAATTTTAAATCTGGAGTTGTTTCATACAACAGACTTATAATATTATTCCTAGTTATATCAACATCTAATCCCATTTGTCTTAACATATTAGAATATAATTCTAATTGAATAAACCATTCATCAAAAGTGCTTCTTTTAGCACCAATAAAATCATTATCGCTTTGACCAGTAGATTCTATTATATATGTATCTTTAGCTAAATTTATTATTGCCTTAGTTATATCAATATGTACATTATTAGTACCTTCATTTACTGTAATTAAATCTTTTACTTTTTTAGTTTTAAAATCTAATACAGAGATTTGTCCAGTAGGAGATATAGCAAGTATATCAGCTCTACCTATAATTTTTAAATTATCTTCTCTATAAGCATCACCTACTAAGTTACTTCTGGTAATATTTTATACCCCCCATCTATAAGAGTGCTTAATGTTTGAGCCATATCAAATGTAGCTTGATACATTGATTCAACAGTCATATTATCAATATCAAATGCTGTCTGAGGATTGGCTTGAAATTCATTATATATTTTATCAAATAATTCTTTTGTAAACCATTTATGAATACTTTCTGTAGTATTAGAATTAGTGTATTCTTTAGCTTTATCAGGGATGGTTCTCCATGTACTTAATAAATCTAACACATGATGTATAAATGTACCAAAGTGTTTAAAATCAACATATAAATTAACATCCGCATCACCATGTAAACTAGATACACCTTTAAAGTTGGTTACAGATACTTGTTGTACATCATCTTCTACAGCTTTTTTATATTCTCCTAATCTATCTATTAATTTCTGAATAACTTTAGACTGATCTTCAGTTGTAGTAGTAGATAATATTTGAATTAATTTTGTTCTTTCTGCTTCAATAGATGCTAACTTCTTTTCTTTTGTCTTAGCTACAAATAGTTCATCTCCTTCTTTTACAGAGTTTCTTAAAAAATATTCATTAATACTATCTTTATCAATAGTAGCTTCTGGATTTTCTTTAAGCATATCTCTCATAATAGCTTCAACTCCAGTTGTACTTATTTTTAATTGTTTTGCTAATTCTAATTTTTCTTCTTGATTTATTACAGGACAACCATTCATATTATAAGCATTTAATCATTTCTAATATTTCTTCATTTGTTCTACCACTATTTTGCCATATAGCAATCATCTTCTTTAAATCTTTTACAAAGGTAATAAAATCTTTTGATTTAGAAGAATTTTCATATAAATAATTTAATACTTCTTCTGTAAGATTAAGATTAGATATATCTGATTGTAAATTATCGTTAATAATATTATCAAATGCTATTTTATTTTCAAAATAACTAATAAGTTTTGATTTAGAAATATTATTAAATTTTTCTTGTACTTTTTTTAATATGTTTGAATCAACTTTTAAAATAGATAATATATCTGAAACTGCTATAACACCTTCTCCTGAATATTTATTAAAATAATCATTAAACCAATTAATATCAAATTTTAAATTATTTACAAAAGATTCTTTTTTTTGATTTATATCTTTTATAATATTATTATATTCTTCAATATTATCAAATAATGTTATATCTATATAATTTAGTCCTTCTGTTATGTTTTCATATCCCAAACTCATATTATTTAACATAAACAATAATAAAATATTACTTTTTTGTTCATCTGTTAATTGTTTTATAAACTTAGATTTTATTTTATTACGTTGTTCTTCTCGTTTAACAATAGTAAATGGTACTAAAAGATTTTCAGCAAGTTCGCTATTAAGTTCTGTACTATTAATATTATCTTTTAAATTTAACACTTTTTTTAATAATTCTTTAGTAGATATATTATTTATATTTTCTTTATTGTCTATTCTTTCTACTTCTATAATATTAAACAATCCTTTTTTAATGATAATAGGAATATTAGTATTTATTGCTATTTCGTCTGAAGATTCTATAGTATAATTATTTTCTAATGCTGCATTATTTATTTTTATAATAAAATTTCCATCTTTTCTTATCATATAATCTTGAGCAACAGCAGGAACTTGCGTTAAGGAAATAGATTGTGTTTTATTATTAAAATTAAATGAAGGATTTAATATTAGATTTCCTTCTTTAGTTATTTCATATGCATCTGTACCATGATATACATTATATAAATCAGGTTCATATTTATTTTTTATAGTTGGTATATCAATTTCTTTTATTTCCAATCCTTGTAAAGATTTTACATTATTATATAAATTTTTAAAAAAAGAACTATCAAATTCGTTTTCAATTAAAAATTTTTTAATTTTTATATCATTTTGATCAACAAACTCTTTAAATCCCTCTATATCTTGCTTAGAACCTAATATGTGAATTTGAGATTTATCTCTAACAACATATTCAAACACTTCATCAGAGTCCATACCATAATTTATAACACTATCATTATTTGTAGTGTCAGGATAAACTAAATTATTACCTTTTTCTTTTAGTTCTTTATTGTATCTATCTAAATGTTCAGCAATTTGTTTTCTATATGCTATTAGTTCTTGTTCTGTTAAGGCATTAGAATCTTTACTTGTAAACTTTTTTTCTTCTTTTAATAATGTTTCTCTAAGTCGTTTTATCTGACCTTCTATCCTTATTTTATATGTTATATTTTCTGTCTCTCTTCCAAATACATAAGCATTAGTTGGATTAGTAGAAACTTTTGCAGAACTTTTTATTATAAAAGGATTTAGTATATTCAATATAACATATTTAGAAAATTCTCCACCAACACCTGTTATATGATTATTTAAATTGGTAAAATAAAATCCTTTTCCTTGATCTCCTGGGTCATTTTTACCAAAATATTTAATATCAAATTCATCAAAAATACTATCCGTATCATGTCTAACAATATCTTTTACTTTACTGGTTTTGAAGATAGTAGATAAATATTGTAAATATTGAACTTTACTACCAATAGATGCAAGTTCAGGTGATTGGCTAAACACAAAGTCAATTCCTTTCATTTTTCTCTTAAAAGAGTCTATCACATTTTTATTTGAAGCCATAATATGAGAAAACTCCTTTTTATTGTGTGATATATACTCTTTAAATTGCTCTTGAGTATATTTATTTCCTTTATATGTTATTATACAGCTCATACTTCTTTCCAGATTTTATTATTTTTAATTTGATTAATAGTAGCTCTTGAACAATTAAATAGTTCTGAAATCTCTTTATCTGTTTTAGTACCAACTAATAATTTAATTTCTTTTACTTGCTCAATAGTTAATTTAGAATATTTACCCCCATTAGATTTAGCTTCTCTCATTTTTTGTTTCCATTCTTCTGTAATAACTCTACCTTTTAAAGATCGACTTATTTTATTCAAAGTTTCTTCTGAGTGAGTATAATTACTTCTATCTACTTTTTTACCAGTTTTTGCTTTACTTATATTTTGTTTAGCTTCCTCTGACATTTTATAACCTCTTTTTCTATTAATAGGGGGTCTTCCAACTTTTTCTGCTAAATTCAATTCAGGCTTTAATTTGTCTATAAACCACTGCTCCATTTTTAAAAGGTATTCTTGTGGACATTTGGCAAGTATCTCATACTTTATATTTTCAATACCTAATTTTAAACACAGCCTTTGAAAGTATTTATTAAAATGCTTTTGTTTATTTACAGCTCTCACATGTGCTTGCAATCTTTCCTGTAAATCATTTGTAGAACCTATATAAAACCTATCATCATTATCAAAATATAACTTGTATATTCCACAAATATTGGTGTATTGTCCTCTCTTTATACTGTTTACTAACATTTTCTATCAATAATTTTATTAGCTACTAAAAATTCTTCAACCGCTTCGTATGCAAAGTTATTAATATAATCAGGAAATATTGTATCCAAATATTTACTATACTGCTCTTGTGTACCTATATTAGCTAATTCAGGATTAGATTCAAATAGTTTTGATACTCCTTCTTTTATGTTATCATTAGTTCTATCAAATAATATGGTATCTTGCATATCCTCTGTAATAGTTATCTCTCTCCATTGATTACCATATTCATCAGTAATAGTTTTAACATTATCTTTACCAAATTGTTTTTCTAATATATTACCAACTTTAATTTCATAGAAGGCTTCAATAGGTTTAAGTTTTTCTATACCTTGAGATTTAAGATTAGCTTTTTGTTGTTCTAAATTATTTTTAACTCTATTAAATTCTATTTTAGCTTCTTCTAATGTAAGATTTGTAAAATTATCTTTTTTATAGAAAAAAATATCTCCTATATAACCAACATTAATTCCTTCTAATTGTTTATTATAAATAGCAGAAGTTTTAGTATAAGGTTTTATATTAACTTTAGATATATCATTATATTTAAGTAACTCATTATCTATTCTTCTTATTTCATCAGCAATAGTCTCATGTCCTTCAATCTTAGCAGCAGTTTCACCTTTAGGAAATAATACTTTTTCATAACCACGTTTTGCTGAGTCTTGTATAATAGATTTAATAAAGAATGTTACCCAATTGTTATCTTTATTTAATAGTTGTAGAAATTGATTTTCTTTTATTTCCGTTGGTTGTTTTAAAGTATTAAGTTCTTCTTTAATAAAGGTTTCACCATCTTCTTTAGTAAAAACGGGTTTTACAACTGCACCAAATCTTTTATCTATTACTAAATATGGAAAATCTTTAATATCATATTCTTCCCCATTATTTAATACAACTTCTCTATTTTCAATAAATTCTCGCTGTTGTGTAACTAAATTTTCTTTATCTCTACCTTTTTGGAATAAATCAGATTGTATTTCAAGAACGCGGCGAGTTTTAGTTTTATTTCCACCTTCTGTTTTTAAATACGCTTGTGAATCATCTCCATATAAATAAGCAGTATAATCTTTAACTTCTACTTTATTATCACCTTCTAATACTTGTTCATCACTCCTAAACCAACCAATACCTTTATCAGTAGAAAATTGAGCATGACCTTTAATAGAAGGAATAATTAATGGAGTAGATATTTCATTTTCTGTATAATTAATACCTCCTGGAACTGTTAGATTTGAATAATATTGAGTAGGTTTTCCAATTTCATGATATCTACTATCACTAAATTCATTAGGATATCCAAGATCATCACTTATTACAAAATCTCCATTTTTTTTATCTTTAGCAGTTTTAATTTCAACAGTATAACCATATTTACTAACTAAATCTATAATTAATTGTTCTCTATCAGTAATTCCTAAATCTAATAATAATGCTTTTTGTTCTTTGGGTATTGCTAATTCAGTAAGTATTTTATCTAAAGACCACTTATTTTTATTACCTTTATCAAATATTTGTTTAGCTCTATCGGATTGTAAAATATTTACTGCTCTAAATGTATATTGTACATTATTATTAGTTATCATTCTATCAAACATATCAGCAGCTTCATAACCTTGTGCTTCTAAAGCATTTTCAAATTCTAATGTTTCTTGATATTGTTTTTCTATAACTTCTGTTACTAATTTAGCAGCTTCTAAATATACACTTGTACCTTTTACAAATCCTAGAAATTCAAAAAACATTTGTAATATTTGGTCAAATAAACTTATAGAAGTCTTATTAGTAGCAGGTATCTCTTGTAATCTTTTAGCAAATCTTGAATTAGTAAATAAACTAGCTACAAATTCATCAGCGTTGGTTAATCCATAATAATCTTCACCTATATTTAATTGTGTTTTAATATAAGCTATCTTATCATTTATTTTAGTTCTTAATTCAGGATTATTTTGTAAAGCATGATAAGTTTGAGCATGTAATATCTCATGTAAAACAGTACCAATAGCACTTTGCTTTCTATTCAGTGATGTTTCAGAAAGTTTTATTTTATTATCATTAGGGCTATATAAACCATGAGTTATAACACCATCTTTACCAGCAATAAAATCTACCAACTGTATTTCTGTATCATTAGATAAATTTTTTAATAGATATTTTACTAATTTATCATAAACAGGATGATTTTCTTTTACAGTAGTTAGAAACTCTTTTATAGATATTGAAGTTTTACCATTAAACCATTTAGCACGAACATCTCTTATTTCAGGTAATTTAACAAAATCAGCTACTTCTATTCTACTTCTATTAGATAAATATTCTTTAGTATATTCTACACCTGCTCTTTTAGCATCTTCTCTTTGTACTTCTCTGGCTTGTTCTTCTAATATATTTTTTTCATTTAACTCTCTTTCTTGTATTATTCTTTTACTAGCTTCTTGTAATTGTAATTTTACATCATCTGCCACAAATACACGAATTGCTGGAAGAAATTGTCCACTATCATCATCAAATTCCATTCTATGATAATAAATACCACTTTTAAGTTCGGGTATAATCTCCATTAAGTTTTCATTCCATTCTTGAGCGTATCTTTTAGCTACTGTCATTAAATTATTATCATTAATTTTCTCTTTAGGCGATTCTGTTATAAAAATGTAAGTATAATCTTTAGTTTTAAACCAAGGTCTATTACTAATAAATTTTCTAGTTAAGTCTTCTATATCTATTGTACAAGCCATAATCTTATTTTTAATTTTATTTACAACTAATTTCTATATCATTTTGGGTAAGTTTAGTAGGAATGGATTTATTCCAAACACCTAATAAGTGTCCATCAACTGTTACTTCTGAATAGATATAACCTTTCGCATTTAAGTTAGCAGCTAACCTTTTTTCTCCTGTATTATAAGGATTATTTTCTACATAAGTTTTGTTATCGGTTATTAATGTAGCTCCTGCTTCTAAAGCTTTAATAGCTTCTCTAATAGTTCTGTCTTGTTGTATTTTTTGTTGTTCTACTGTACCTCTTCTACCACCAATAGACACAAATATTATATCATTAGAAGAGTAATTCCCTGTATTAGCAAATTGTCCTGCTTGTTTAGCATATAAAGCAGTAGAACTACCTGGAATACCTTCAGCAAATCCTATATATTGAGTTGCTATACTTGCTTTTGATTTAGCTTTTTTATCAACAGTTTGAATTGGAGTTACTGTAAATATATTCTTTTTTTCAAATTTAGTAGTAGGTTGTGTAGTAGTTGTAGTTGTAGTAGTTATTACAGGAGTAAAATCAAATGTAAGTTGTTTATTACCAGTATTAATATTAATACTTAATCTATTTGTGTCTATCCATTCTTTACTAAACACGATATTAGAAGGAATAATACCAGCATTATTAAACATTTCTATCATCTCCAATCCTGTATAACCATTTAAAGACTTTTCAACAGTATTTCTATAGGCTACTTTAAATTGTTTAATGGGATTTTGTCTAGCTACTTCATATAACTTCTTAATACTTTCAATTATTTGATTAGAAGGAATAGATTTAAAACTATTATTTTCTTTAACTCTCAAATCTTTTGTAGGTAAAGCATAAGCATTTCCTTGTAATCCTTCTCCTTGACCATATATAGCACCAAACTTATCTTTAGCTATTTTAGCTGCTCCAGCCCCATGTCTTCCTTCAGGATTGCTACCAAATACAAATATTGTATTAGGTTCTGGTTTGATATTACCTTCATAATATTGTTTATTAACCGTTGATACTAATTGATCAGTATTTACTATAGAAGTACTAATCTTATTAGTAGCAGCATTACGTAAATCTATCATATCTTGTAA
>DAOPJC010000017.1:0-14038 GCA_035399485.1 Bacilli bacterium | reverse complement strand
ACTGTTTTAACATGTAGTGATTGTGGATATGTATTTAAATGCCCTAACTGTGATGTACCGCTTACATATCATAAACATATTAATAAATTGAAATGTCATTACTGTAATTATGAAATGGATAAAGTAGAAGAATGTAGTAAATGTCATAGTAAAAGAGTTAATTCATTTGGTATGGGAACAGAAAAATTAGAACAAGAAATTAATAATATATTTAAAGACGCTAAAACTATTAGAATGGATGTTGATACTACTAGTAAAAAAGGTAGTCATGAAAGAATTATTAATGACTTTGATCAAGGATTATATGATATTTTAATAGGTACTCAAATGATAGCGAAAGGATTAGATTTTCCTAATGTAACTTTAGTAGGTGTAATAAATGGTGATGCTACATTAAATATTCCAGATTTTAGAAATGCAGAAAGAACATTCCAATTATTAAATCAAGTAGCAGGTAGAGCAGGAAGAAGTAGTAAAAAAGGGAATGTTATAATTCAAGGATTTAATATTGATCATTATAGTATTATGTATGCTAGTAAACATGATTATATGAGTTTTTATAATGAAGAGATGAAGATACGTAAAATATTAAAATATCCACCATTTTGTAATTTAGCTTTTATATATTTAACTGGTAAAAACTTAGATACAATTACTATAGAAGGAAATAAAATAACAAAATTTTTAAAAGATAAATTAAATGATACAGTAGTACTAGGGCCTAGTATTGCTAATATACCAAAAATTAATAATATATATCATATGCAAGTGATAATTAAATATAAAACATTAAAAGATATTTATAAATGTTTAGATTATTTAAATAATCACTATAAAGATAAAAATAATATTAATGTTGAAATTGATATAAATCCACTTAGAATATAGTTATTTATTGAGATTTATGTTAAAATTAAGTAGGTGATAATATGAATTTAGAAGATTTAAGTATAGAAAAAGAATTAAAGATAGTATATATGGGAACTCCAGAATTTAGTAGAGTTGTACTAGAAGGATTACTTACTAAGTATAAAGTAAGAGCAATCGTTACACAACCAGATAGACCAGTTGGTCGTGATGGTGAAATTAAATTTTCTGAAGTAAAAAAATGCGCAATGGAACATACAATTCTTGCCATTCAACCTGAAAATATAAAAAAACAATATGAAGAAATAATTGCGTTTGCACCAGATTTAATAATTACTTGTGCATATGGACAAATTATTCCTAAAGAGTTATTAGATTGTCCACGTTTAGGATGTATTAATGTTCATGCTTCTTTATTGCCAAAATTAAGAGGTGGAGCGCCAATACAAAAGGCAATTATTGATGGACATAGTAAAACTGGTGTAACCATTATGTATATGGATGAAAAAATGGATACAGGTGATATGATTGCTCAAAGAGAATTAGAAATAAGCTATGATGATACTGCATCTTCATTACATGATAAATTATCTATTATAGGTCGTGATCTTTTATTAGAAGTATTACCTAGTATTATAGATGGAACTAATAATAGAATAAAACAAGATGAGTTATTAGCGACTTATGCTAAAACAATACAAAGAGCAGATGAAAGATTAGCATTTAATAAAACTAAAAGACAAATATATAATCAAGTAAGAGGATTATATAGTTGGCCTGGAAGTTATGCAATATTTGATGGTAAAATTATGAAAGTATGGAAATGCCGTGAAACAGATAATACTTATTCAGGTTTATTAAATGGTACAATTACTAATATTTATGAAGATGGCTTTGGAGTAAAAGTAGATAATGGCGAAGTAGTATTTACTGAGATTCAATTAGAAGGTAAAAAGAGAATATCTGGTAAAGATTATGTTAATGGTCATAAAGATTTAGTAGGAAAGATTTTTGAATAATATGAGAGATTATATAGATATATTTAAAACATTATGGGGTAATGAAAAAGGTAAAGCTTTAATTAAATTATTCTTATATTTAATATTCTTAATAATTGTAATTGTTTATATACGTACTACTAAAGTTAATCGTCATAATAATACTGCAATTAATGCCATTGATAGTTTTAAAAACATGACTAATTATACAGAAGTAGTAACTATTGATAATAATAAATATGATTTAGATGTAAGTGAATACACATATTTAAAAATAAATAATATGTCATATCAAATATTAAATAATAGTGTTATTTCTAGTATTGATAATTCATTATTAAACTTTGATATATATTTTTGGAATATAACTCCAAAATCAATTTATAGATTAATTAAAGATAAAGATATTTATTCTAATACTTCATATAGTGATGGGTTAAAATCTAAAACATATTTAGTTAAATTAGTAGATTTTCTAAAAGAAGTTAATACATCTTTAGATATAGAAATGATTGAAGAAATAAAAGATATTGATATCAAAATAACTATGTCAGAAAAGAGTAAAAAAATAGTATCTGTAGAATTAGAATTAGCTGATTATTATAAAATTAGAACAGGTATTTCTAAAGAATATGATATTAAAATAGAATATTAGGGAGTGAGTTATGGATTTAATAATATTATTAATCTTATTAGGATTAGTAGCAGTCTTCATGAAAAAATTTAAATGCTTTGTTTATTTTGTAGGTATTATAGATATCTTCTTAAGAATAATAACTTTTGTAAAAATACAAGTTACATCAGGAGATATTTATAACATATTAAATAAATATATACCTGCAAGTATACCAGATATTATTGGTAATAATTGTTCAGATATATTATATACAATTCTACTTTGGGCTTATGTTTCAATTATGGTTCTTTTTGAATTCTATGTATTTAGAATGTTCTTAAAGAAGAAGTAAAATATGTATTCATATTTAAATGGTAAAGTAACTGAAGTAGAAAGTAATTATATAACAATTGATGTTAATGGTATTGGATATTTAGTTTATACAGCTAATCCATACCAATTTGAAATAGATAAACAATATAAAATATATTTATACCAATATGTACGTGAAGACGAAATAAGTTTATATGGATTTAAAACATTAGAAGATAAAGAATTATTTTTAAAACTAATAAGTGTAAAAGGTTTAGGATGTAAAATGGCTCTTCCTATGTTAGCGACAGGTTCTACAAGTGGAATAATGGACGCTATTGAAAGAGAAAATATTTTATATTTAAAGAAATTTCCTAAAATAGGAGATAAAGTTGCTAAACAAATAATATTAGATTTAAAAGGTAAAATGGTTAATACAAAAGAAGTAGTAACTAATTCTAGTTATGAAGAACTTACTGAAGTATTAAAAGGTTTAGGTTATAAAGAAAAAGAATTTAAAGGAGTTATTAATAAAATTGATCCTAATTTAGAAATAGAACTTCAAATAAAAGAAGCTCTAAAATTATTATTAAAGTAGGTGAATTATGGGGGAAATGATTTCTTTTAAGAATAATAAGGTTGAAAGATTAACAGAAAGAATATTCAATAAGATTCAAGAACAATTTTACTTATCAGAGGCAATGGAATATATGGAATGTGATATTGATTTTGATGAAGTAATGATTTATGTTGAATGCATTTATAATTTGTTAGAAAAGAAGAAATATATTTATGCAATAGATAATGTTATTAGTAAATATATTGATGATATTATTATTTTAGATAAAAGTGAATTAGCAGTAATAAATATTGAATATTTAATAGGAAATAGTTTATTAATTAAAGATAATGAAACTATTAATGTTAGTACATTAGATATTATGAGATTAATATTAAACGCTAGTATTAGTTTGAAATTGTATCGAAATGAAATAAAAAAAGAAGAGAAAATTAAAATTAAAAGTTTAAAAAATAATAAGGAGGAATAATATGGATGAAAGAATAATAACAAGTGATTGTTTAGATGAAGATAAAGATTTATCTTTAAATATAAGACCATCATATATTGATGATTATATTGGTCAAACTGAAATTAAAGAGAATTTAAATATATTTATCAAAGCAGCTAAAATACGTGAAGAATCACTTGATCATGTATTATTATATGGTCCTCCTGGACTTGGTAAAACTACGCTTGCTTATATAATTGCGAATGAATTAGGTAGTAATATTAAAACTACTAGTGGACCTGCTATTGAAAAAACTGGAGATTTAGCCGCAATACTATCAACATTAGAACCTGGAGATGTTTTATTTATTGATGAAATACATCGTATTCCAAGATTTATAGAAGAAATATTATATGGGGCAATGGAAGATTTTACATTAGACATAATAGTAGGTAGTGATTCAAGTAGTAGAAGTATAAAAATAGACTTACCTCCTTTTACATTAGTAGGAGCAACTACTCGTGCTGGAGATTTAACAGGACCTTTAAGAGATAGATTTGGAATAGTTTCTAAATTAAACTATTATACTATTGATGAATTAAAAGAGATTGTTAAAAGAACAAGTAGAGTATTAGAATGTAATATAGATGAAGATGCTGCTTTAGAACTTGCTAAAAGAAGTAGAGGTACTCCTCGTATAGCTAATAGATTATTTAAAAGAGTAAGAGATTATGCTATCGTAATGGGTAATGGTGTAATTAATTTAGAAATAACTAATATGGCTTTAAATAAATTAAAAGTTGATTCTTATGGATTAGATGAAACAGATTATAATTTACTTAAATCTATTATTGAAAAATTTAATGGTGGACCAGTAGGTATAGATGCGATTGCGTCTTCAATAGGTGAAGAACAAACAACAATTGAAGATGTATATGAACCATATTTATTACAAAATGGATTCTTAAAAAGAACTAATCGCGGTAGAATGGTAACTGATAAAGCATATAAATATTTAGGCATTGATAAATAGGAGGTTATATGGAAAGTATTGTTAAAGAATTAAATAGTGGTAAGACTTTAACTGAAATATTATCTTATATGTTAAAAATGCAAAAAATAAATGAATTAAATAAAGCTAAAGAGAATTCTATTGATGGAGAATTAGAAGAAATCTTAGATGATATTGAATCAATGTATATGTTTAATTTAGAAAAATTAGAATATGTTGATAAATTAATTGGTAAAGATATAAATACACAAAAGAAGTTCTTAGAAATTGTTATGTATATTGATAATAAAAAATTATCTAATTATAATACTGTTTGTAGTATATTAACATCAGCAGTAATGTTAAATGAATTAAATAATCATCCAGAATATTTAAGTAATGATGAATTATATTTAATCACAACTTCAATGATTTCTATACCTGTAAATGACTATAAAATGTATGGTGATATATTAACTGATAGAAGAATAATTGATAATATAAAAGGTAAAACTGATGAAGTTGATGAACAAAGAAATATATGTTATGACATATTTGATTATTGCGATGATTATACAACAAATGATATGACTAATGAGCAATATCTTGAATCAATAAAAGATTGTTTAAAGATAATAAAAGACTATGAAGTTAAGACTACAGAAAAAAGTAAATAAAGCATTTATAATGCTTTTTTTTGTGATATAATATTTTAATCAGTGAGGTGTATTTATGAAGACAGAAGATTTTGATTATTATTTACCAGAAGAGCTAATTGCGCAAACACCATTAGCAAAAAGAGATACTTCTAGAATGTTAGTATTAGATAAAAAAACTGGTGAAATAGAACATAAACATTTTAATAATATTATAGATCACCTACATGAAGGTGATGTATTAGTTTTAAATGATACTAAGGTAATACCTGCTAGATTAATAGGTGTTAAAGAAGAAACTAATGCGGTAATTGAAGTATTAATGTTAAAAGAAAAAGAAGACAATGTATGGGAATGTTTATCAAAACCTGCTAAAAGAATTAAAGTAGGAACTACTATTAATTTTGGTGAAGGTAAATTAATGGCGACTTGTATAGGTATTGGAGAAGAAGGAATAAGAGTATTTAAATTTACTTATTCAGGAATATTCTATGAAATATTAGATCAATTAGGTGAAATGCCACTTCCTCCTTATATTCATGAAAAATTAGAAGATAAAGATAGATATCAAACTGTATATGCTAAAAATATAGGTAGTGCAGCAGCTCCTACAGCAGGATTACATTTTACTTTAGAATTATTAGAAGAAATAAAGAAAAAAGGTATTAAAGTAGAATATGTAACATTACATGTAGGACTAGGTACATTTAGACCTGTTAGTGTAGATGATATTAAAGATCATACAATGCATTCTGAATATTATATGATGAGTAAAGAAACTGCAGATGTCTTAAATGACGCTAAGAAAAATGGTAATAGAATAATAAGTGTAGGTACAACATCTACAAGAACATTAGAGACAATAATGGGCTTATATGGTACTTTTAAAGAATGTACTGGATGGACACAAATATTTATATATCCAGGTTATGAATTTAAAGCAATAAACTGCTTAATTACAAACTTTCATTTACCTAAATCAACTTTAGTAATGTTAGTTAGTGCATTAGCTGGAAGGGAACACATATTAAATGCCTATAAAGAAGCAGTTAATGAAAAATATCGTTTCTTTTCATTTGGCGATTGTATGTTTATAAAGTAATATGGATGAAGAAAAAATAGATTATGACGAGTTAAATAGTTTAATTTACAATTTTATTTATTTTGCTTATGGGGATCCAGAAAATTCTATTGTACGTGAAGAATTAGATATTGATAATCAATTATGTGATATTATTATAAATAATTATAATTTTAAAAATCTTAAAGAAAAAACCAAATTTAAAAAAAAGATGGATTTAAATAAAACAATAGAATTAAGTAAACAATTCTTAAATACCATAAAAAAAGAATATGCAGCAAAATTAAATGAAAATATAGAATATGGGAAAATACTTTTTCCAGAATATGATAATGTTATGGAACTTGGATATGTTGAAGTTGACGAACATAATAATAAGATAATTCTAGTAAAATTATTAAATAATATCCGTGATATATTTAGTTTAACTCATGAAGAAATTCATGATGTTGTTTATAATGTTGATAGTATTACAGATACATCTAATATATTATGTGAAGTACCTACTATTTTAAGTGAATTGCTTTTAGCCGATTATGTTAAAGATAAAATGAATAAAAATGAGCTTATAAATTATAAGAAAGAATTTTTACAAGTATATGCTTTTACTGCATTAAATTTTAAATTGCAATTTTTATTAATAGATGAAGTAATAACTAATGGTTATATTGATAAAATATCACTTGCTAATATAGTTTTAAAAATTATAGAGATATGTAATGATGAAAGCTTAGCTTTTGATATACTTTATAGGGTAAGAGAATTATCAAATGAAGATATGTCATTTTACTTCCAAGATTTAAGATATATTAATGGAATAGTTTTAGCGTCTTATTTGCATGATAAGATATTAAATAATCCTAAATTAATAAAATGTTTTTCTGGATATAATGAAACATATTTTGATAAATCAATACCTCAAGTTTTTAAATCTATTGGCTTAGATGTAGTAGATGAAGATTTATTAAAAATATCAGAAGATAGTTATAATGAATTGGAAAAAAGTTTTCAAAAAGAATTAAAAAGAGTATGGTGATAATATGAATAAAATAATTGTTATATTAGGTCCTACAGCTGTAGGTAAGACTAAAATGAGTGTAGAACTTGCTAAAAAACTAAATGGTGAAATAATTAATGCTGATAGTACACAAGTATTTAAAGAATTAGATATTGCTACTGCTAAAATTACTGAAGAAGAAAAAGAAAACATAGTTCATCATTTATTTGATATTAAAGATATTACTTCTTCATATACAGTTTATGATTATCAAAAGGATTGTCGTAAATGTATAGATGATATTATTAGTCGTGGTAAAACACCTATATTAGTAGGTGGTACAGGATTATATATTAAAGCAGCTTTATATAATTATGAGTTTAAAGAAGAGAATAATAAAAGTGATTATAGTATGTACTCTAATGATGAATTATATGCTAAATTATTAGATATTGATAAAAATACACAAATACATAAAAATAATCGTAAAAGAATTGAAAGAGCATTAGATTGTTATAATAATACAGGTTCAATTATAGGAGATAGTAAATCAGATAAATTATTATATGATACATTATTTATAGGTTTAACTACTAAGAGAGATATCTTATATGATCGAATAAATAGAAGAGTAGATGTTATGGTAGATAATGGATTATTAGATGAAGCTAAGAAAATATATGAATCTAATATTAGAACTAAAGCTATTACTACACCAATTGGATATAAAGAATTATTTCCATATTATGAAAACAAAGAAGATTTGAATACTTGTTTAGATAAAATAAAACAAAATAGTAGAAGATATGCTAAAAGACAATATACATTTTTTAATCATCAATTAGATGTTAAGTGGTTTGATGTTAATTTTGATAATTTTAATGAAACTATTGATAATGTATATGAGTACATAAAAAAAGAAACTAATTAGTAATTTTAGTTTCTTTTTTTACATTCATAATTACGGGTAAAATAATAGGTTTTCTTCCAGTTGTATCATAAATATAATCTGATAATTCACTTATTATTTGATTTTTAATATCGATATAATTTATATCTTTAGTTAATTTACTATTAATAGCATGTTTAGCTATTTCTTCTAATTTCTTTAACATATCTAAGTTTTCATTTACTTGTACAAATCCTCTTGTTGTAATATTTGGATTAGTAAGTAATTTAGCTTCGATAACATCAACATTAGCAATAACAACAACAATACCATCATTAGCCATAACCTTACGGTCTTTCATAACAGCATTTGATACATCACCAATACGATTTCCATCAACATAAACGTCACCAGCTTGTACAAAACCATCTTTTTTAACTTTTCCTTTATATAATGATAAAACATCACCATTACCAAGAATAAAAGTATTATCACGAGGAATTCCACAATCAACTGCAACATCACAATGTGATTTTAACATACGATATTCACCATGGACAGGCATAAAATATTTTGGATTTATAAGTCTTAACATTAATTTCAATTCTTCTTTATTACCATGTCCAGATGTATGTATATCACTTAATGAAGTATTAGTATATACTTTAACACCTTTTAAATATAATTTATTTATTGTTCTAGAAATACTTATAGCGTTTCCTGGAATTGCGCTAGAAGAGAATATAACTATATCATCATGATTTAGTTTTATTTGTCTATGTGATCCATTAGCAATTCTAGATAAAGCAGCTAAAGGTTCTCCTTGACTACCAGTACATAATAAACATACTTTATTAGGAGGAAGTTGATTAGCTTCTTCTGGAGTAACAAATATTTCTTTATTAGTAATATATCCACCTTGAATAGAAATTTCTAGGTTGTTTTCCATTGAACGACCAAAAGTCGCAATTTTTCTATTCATTTTTTTACATGTATCAACAATATGTTTAAGTCTATATATGTTAGAAGCAAAAGTCGCAATTATTATTCTGCTATCACTATGTTTAATAAATACATCTCTTAATGCTTCATCAACTTTAGATTCACTAATAGAGAATCCTTCATTTAAAGCATTTGTACTATCAGCAAGTAATAAGCTTACACCTTGTTTTCCAATTTTGGCCATTTTATATAAATTAGACATAGGTCCAATAGGTGTTAAATCAAATTTAAAATCTCCAGTCATAACAACATTACCATTAGGTGTATGAATACAAACACCATGAGAATCTGGAATAGAGTGAGTTGTTCTAAAAAATTCAACACTCATATTTTTAAATTTAACAACAGTTTCTTCCGTATATACATATAAATTTTTAAATTGTATATTTCTTTCATCTAATTTTTTTCTTATTAAACCGACTGCTTGATTTGGAGCATATATAACAGGTATATTAACTTGTTGTAATAAAAATGGTATACCTCCAATATGGTCTTCATGACCATGTGTAATAAATAAACCTTTAATTTTACTTTCATTCTTTTTTAAGAATGAAAAATCTGGAATTACATAATCAATTCCCATTAGTTCACCAGCTGGAAAAATAACACCAGCATCCGTAATTATAATTTCATTTCCATGCATAACACAATACATATTTTTACCAACTTCGCCTAAACCGCCAAGTGCAAAAATCTTTGTATCAGCACCATCAAAAAATTTCATAAAAACTCCTTTCTTTTTTAATATTGAAATTAACTATATAATTATATCTTTTTTTTTACTTTTTGTCTAGTTTTATATGTGGATAATAAAAAAATAAAAGTTTTAACTTATTTTCTAGCAATTTCAACGCATATAGTGTAAAATAATATATAAATAGAGAAGGTGAAGAAATGGCATTATTTGATAAATTTAAAAATCTATTTAGCTCAAAAGATAAAAGTAAAGAAAAAGAAAAAGAAGAAGTACAAAGTTATGAGACAGGGTTAGAAAAAACACGTAGTGTATTTTCTAATAAGTTGAATATTTTAAATAATAAATATAAAAAAGTAAGTGAAGAGTATTTTGAAGAATTAGAAGAAATTCTTATTATGGCTGATATTGGTGTTGATACTGTAATGAATTTTATTGATAAATTAAAATCTCGTGTTAAACATGAAAATATTACAGATTCAAAAGATTTATTAGAAATAATTGTTGATGAAATGTTTATAATTTATGTTAGTGATCAAATATTAGTAAATAAAATAAATTATAGTGAAAAGAAACCTACAGTAATACTTTTTGTAGGGGTTAATGGAGCAGGTAAAACTACTACTATTGGAAAACTTGCTAGTAAATTAAAAAATGAAGGTAAGAAAGTAATGATGATTGCTGGTGATACCTTTAGAGCAGGAGCTGTTGAACAAATTGAAGAATGGGGAAAAAGAGTTGATTGTAAAGTTATCTCTAAAGAATCCAGTGATGCAGCAAGTGTTATTTATGATGGTTTAGATGAAGCCTTAAAAGAAGATTATGATGTTGTTTTAATAGATACAGCTGGAAGATTACAAAATAAAGATAACTTAATGAGAGAATTAGAGAAAATTAATAAAGTAATAGGTAATATTATTCCTGATGCTCCTCATGAAACTTTATTAGTAATAGACGCCACAACTGGTCAAAATGGTATTAGTCAAGCAAAAAGTTTTAAAGAAATTACAAATATAACAGGAATAGTTTTAACTAAATTAGATGGTACTGCAAAAGGTGGTATAGTTTTAGCTATAAAAGAAAATGTTGGATTACCAGTAAAATTTGTTGGTATGGGTGAAAAAGTTAATGACTTAAGAACTTTTGATATTGAAAAATATATATATGGATTATTCAAGGATTTAGGTGAGTAATTATGGATAATAAAGAAATATATTTATCATCATTATATGATTATTATTGTAATTTATTAACTGATAAACAAAAAAGTTATTTTGAAGATTATCATTTTAATGATTACAGTTTAGCTGAAATAGCTTTTAATAATAAGACTAGTAGAAACGCTATTTATAAGCAAATAAAAGAAACTGAAAAGAAATTACTTGATTATGAAGAAAAACTAAAACTATTAGAAAGAGCTAATGGTATTAGAAAAATAATAAGTGATTTAGATGAAGAAATAAAAGAACAAATAGAAGAATTGATTTAAAGGGGAAGATATTATGTTTGGAAAGATTGTATACTTAGCAAATAATGTGGCCCATATTGCTTTACAAGAAGGGACACCAATTAATGAAAATTTAATGAATATGCATGTCATATTTGAAGACGTTAATAAAAAGATTTTAGGTGAAGTAGAAGATATTGATTCTAAAATAGTAAAAGTTAGATTTTTAGGAGAAATTGTTAATAATCATTTTGTTGGTGGTGTAATTAGAAAACCAACATTACAAGCTCAATTAAGAATTATTAATAAAGAAGAATTAAATTTAATAGTAGGAGAGAATAATCCAACTAGTATGGTTTTAGGTAAATCACCATTATATGATGATTGTACAATAAGAATGGATATTAATGATGTATTTAGTAATCATATGGCTATCTTTGGTAATACAGGTAGTGGTAAATCATGTGGTGTTGCTAGATTATTACAAAATGTTTTTAACAATCCTAATTTTATGCCATTTAAATCTAATTTCTTTATATTTGATGCTTATGGTGAATATCATAATGCTTTTAAAGATATCAATAATTTAAATCCTAATTTTAATTTTAAATACTATACTACAAGTAAAGAAGAACCAAATAATAAATTATGTCTTCCATTATGGTTATTAGATACTGATGATTATGCTTTATTATTAGGAGCTGAAACACATTCACAACTAACAATAATTGAAAGAATGTTAAAACTAGTTTCTATATTTGTAAGTGAAGATGAATTATCAAAAAGATATTGTAATCATATAATTGCCAAAGCTTTAATGGCAATACTATTTACTAATCAAACTTGTGCAAGCAAAAAGAATGATGTATATGCTGTTTTAGATACATGTTCTACTAATGAATTTAATTTAGAAAAAGAAGTTCAAGGTGTAGGATATAAAAGAAAATTTAGAGATTTATTTGTAATTGATACTGCAGGACAATTTCCTGAAAGCAATTTAATGGTTGAATATATTACTTCATTTATAGATGATACTTTAGATAAATATGAAGAACCAAAGGTTAATTTTTATACATTAGATGATTTAGAAAAAGCTTTAGCATTTACATTAATTAGTGAAGGCTTATTAAGAAATGAAAAAATGTATAATGAAGCTATTACACTTAAAGTAAGATTACATGCTTTAGCAATAGGTGAAAATAGAATGTATTTAGATTATCCTGAATTTATTACATTAGAAAACTATATAGCAAGTTTAATTTCTATTAATGGTAATAGAAAAGCTCAAATAATTAACTTTAATTTAGAAGATATAGATGATAGTTTTGCTAAAACACTTACAAAAATCTATACAAAGATGTTATTTGGTTTTACAAAAAAACTAAATGTAAGAGCGTCTATACCATTCCATATATTCTTAGAAGAATCTCATAGATATGTTCAAGCCGATAGTGATAAATTCTTACTTGGCTATAATATATTTGAAAGAGTTGCTAAAGAAGGAAGAAAATATGGTTTAATATTAGATTTAATAAGTCAAAGACCAGTAGAACTTTCAGATACTGTTATATCACAATGTAGTAATTTCTTTATCTTTAAGATGAATCATCCAAGAGATTTAGAGTACATTGCTAAGATGTTACCAAATATAAGCGCTGAAATAGTTGAGATGCAAAAATCATTACAACCAGGTACTTGTGTAGCTTTTGGTAAAGCATTTAAAGTTCCAATGATAGTAAAAATGGATATGCCAAATCCAGCTCCATCTAGTAGTAACTGTGATGTTGTTAATATGTGGCAAGTTAAAAGAGGGTAAACCTCTTTTTTTGTTTAATAATTATAAATATGTTATAATACATTAAATAAATTTACCACTTACCTATAAATATTAACCACTTATATATTTATTATTTACAAATATTTTAATAAATATATAATGGATATTGAAGGGAGCAAGATTATGAAAGTTCGAATAGAAATTGATAAAGATCAAGATGAAGAAATAATAATAAAGTGTAAAAGTATCGATGATAGAATCAATAGTATTCAAAAATTTATTGAGTCAGAAAGCATTGATAAAAAAATAAAATTATATAAAGATAATATGGAATACTATATTGATTTAAAATCTATTTTATTTTTGAAACTGATGAATTATTTGTAAGTGCACATACAAAAGATAATGTCTTTCAAACTAAATATAAATTATATGAGTTAGAAGAAACATTACCAAACTACTTTAATAGAATTTCTAAATCAGCTATTATTAATATAAATCATATCTATTCAATAGATCGTAATATTACTTCTTCAAGTACAGTTACTTTTAATGGAACACATAAAAAAGTATATGTATCAAGAATGTATTATAAAATGTTAAAAGGAAAAATGGAAGGAAGGATTTTTAATGAAAATAAGTAAAATATTTTGGGGATTATTTTTTATCCTATCAGCAACAGCAGTTGTTTTAAGTGAATT
>DAOPJC010000016.1:0-14324 GCA_035399485.1 Bacilli bacterium | reverse complement strand
CCTATCCATATAAAACCTAATAAGAAATTTTTAAGGCCAAAGAATATTAAAGTCCATAATGAGTTAAATATTAATTGAATTATATATATAAGTATACCAGCATCTTTATTAACATCATTAGATTGTAATACTATATAAAATGATATTCCCATCAAAGTATATAGAATAAACCACGCTATAGGAAATACTATTCCAGGAGGACTAAATTTAGGTCTTACTATCTCATTATAAATTTCATTACCTGTAAAAAAACTAAATATACTTCCTACTAAAATAGTTAAAATAATTATTAAGATTAATTTTTTATAATTAATTTTCATTATATCACCTATTAATTAATATGCTTTATAATTGAAAATATAAACTATTTATTATTAAATATATACTTTCTTTCTATTACATATAACAATATAAACATAATTATACCTATAATAAAATTTAAGAAGAATATCTTAATACTTAATAGTATATTAATGATAATTATTAAGATATTTAAAACTATATATTTAATTATTTCATTTTCTTTATTACCTTTACTTTTAAATACCCATTCCCTATTCATATTAAAACCTATAAATAAAGATATTAAAAACATTATTATATTAAGTATTTGTACATCACTAAATATACTATTTAAAAAAGAAATAATAATAGAAGTAATTAAATATTTAAATGGTTCTTCATATATTAAATAAGAATCTCTTAATATATGAAAATGACTACCAGAATTATTATCTTCATATATAGTCTTAATATCTAAATATTTAAACTTATATTTTAAATCTGCTGCTTTTAATAAAAAATTCATTTCGTATTCAAATCTTGAGCCTTCTACACTTAAAGCGAATTTTTTATATTTAATAGAAAATACTCTAAGACCAGTTTGCGTATCAGGAAGTGTTATACCAGTTCTTAATTTAAAAAATATTGAAGACATTTTATTACCAAATTTACTTCTACTTGGAATATTGTCTTGATTAAAATTTCTTATTCCTAATACAATATTATCTTTATTCTCTATAAAGCATTTAGATACTCTTATAATATCTTCAACAGTATGTTGACCATCACTATCACAAGTTAAATAAGCATCTATATCTTTAGAATCATAATTTCTAATTGCTGTTTTAATAGCTTCACCTTTCCCTAAATTTATATCATGATGATAAATTGTAGAATATTGTTCCATTTCTTCAAAAATATCTTGATACTTTTTAGAACTACCATCATCAACAATAGCAATCTTTTTAAAACCTGAATTGTATATTTCTTTAACAAAATCTATCATTTTTCTATTTGGCTCTAAACTTGGAATTATAATTAATATATTATTCATAAACTTCACCTATACTTATTATAAATCTAAATTACTAAAAATACTAATAAAATATGATATAATTTACTTATAAAGGAAGGATTATTATATGAATTTAATAAAAGATAATTGGACTAAAAAAGATATAGAAGAATTTCAAAAGTATTTAAAAACTTTTGAAAATAAAGAAAAAGTAGAATGGGCTACAAATTTATTAAGAACTTCTCTACCCGTTTTATGTATGACTACACCAGTTATGAAAGATATAGTTAAAAATATATGTAAAGGTAATTATGAAGAATTTCTAAATTTTATGGTATGGGATTATTATGAAAATACTGCAATTAATGGATTTATAATAAATAATATAAAAGATTTTGATACTATGAAAAAATATTTAGATATATATAGTAAAAAAGCTGATAATTGGGCTACATGTGATCTATTATCTTTCAAAGTTAAAAATAATGAAGATAAATATTTCTCTCTAGCTTTAGATTATGTTAATAATGATAAACCATTTGTTAAAAGAATTGGTTTAAATATATTATTTAATTTTATAGATAATAATAATTATATAAATAAAATATTTGAAATATTAGATAAATTTCAAGATGAAGAACACTACTATGTTAACATGATGAATGCATGGCTATTAAGTGAATGTTTTATTAAACAAAGAGAAAAAACACTTGAATATTTTAAACACAATAAATTAAACAAATTTACTATCAATAAAGGAATTCAAAAATGTCGTGAAAGCCGTCGTGTTAGTATTGAAGATAAAGATATGCTTTTAAAGTATAAAATCAATTAAAATGTGTTATAATAAAGTGAAATTGGAGGTATACTATGAAAAATAATTTTCCTATTAAATATTCAGTTATGCCAATAATATCTCAAACTGGCTGGATCAATGGTGTAAATCAATTAGAAAGAGAATATGGTATAATCGCATATATCGCATGTAAATGTTATTTAATTAATGAGCAAAAAAATTATACATCTACTGGAGATGTAAAAATGCATTATGAAGTTGTATTCCCTTATAAAGAAATAGATAATGAATGGATTAGAATAGAACCAAAATATAATTTAATAACAAATGAATGTATAAATTTCACTAACGTGAATGAATTATATGATACATATGAAAAAGCTGTTGATGCTTCTAAAAAATTAAATAGAGATATATTAGATTCTAAAATAGAATTAATTCCTATAAACAATGATGTAGATAAAGAATTAGAAAAAATAATACAATCGCATAAGGAAAAATTGAGTAAATATAAAGAATTAGAAGAAACTATTGAGCAAAAAACTAGTGATTTAGCTGTATTTGAAAAGCCTAAAAAGCAAAGTATCATTAAAGTTGAAAAACATATTAAAACAGCATATAATATTTCATTATATGAAATTATTAATCTTTGGAGTAATAAAAACTATCGTGTATATAGTTTAACAGATGATGAATTAAGTAAATTAATAAATTCAATTAAAAATAATGAAATAATAGATAAATATAATAAAAAATGTTTATTAATCAATAATTCTGAGCAAAGAATAGTAAAGATTAATAATTATGAAAAAGAAAATGAATGTGCTTATATATTATCAGATAATTTATATATTAAAAAAGATATGAATTTTGAAGAAAGTGAATGTGATTTAATCTTTTATACTTTAGAAACATATGAAGATGTAATCAAATCATTTATCACAAAATATAATGAAGAAGATGAATTAACACTTAATAATAAAGTATTAGCTAAAAGAATAAAAATATAAAGTGAACTATTTCTAGTTCACTTTTTATTGTAAATATTTTTTAGTATTAAAATATAAATTAACAAAAAAACTCAAACTATAAAGTTTGAGTTAAATTTCTAATGGAGCAAGTGAGGAGAATCGAACTCCCATCTCAGCCTTGGCAAGGCCGCATACGAACCATTGTACTACACCTGCATTGGAGGGCCTAGTCGGATTTGAACCAACGATCAGGGAGTTGCAGTCCCACGCCTTAGCCACTTGGCTATAGACCCATATTTATTGCGCAAATAAATTATATCAAAATATAAGTTATTTCGCAATATTTTTTTATATATTTATTATATTTTATTCATTTGGATTTATTTTAACATTCTTCATTTTATTAAATAAATCATAAACTATAATTTTATCCGATACAGAAACCTTTTCTTCTGCAGTCTTAGTATTTTTTTCAATATAATCAACACTTACTGTATCATTTTGTTGAATTAAGAATCCCTCTTCTTTCTGACTATTATAATACATTTTATTTGTTAGCCAATTTCCATCAGGGAATATTACCATATTCTCATCAACACTAAATATATCTTTACCTAAAGCATAAGGATTAAAGAAATTAAACATATTTCCTAATGTAGGTTGTACATCAGACATTCCCATAACCTTATCTACTTGTTTATTAATACGATTATCTTTAGTCCATATAATGAATGGTACTTTTCTATTTAATTCATAGTAATAATAATCAACATTAACATAGTTTTCATCATCTTTAGATATTAAACCATTTGTTACTGGATTATAATTATATAATTTAGTATATTCTGATTTCTTTAATTTAGAATCATGATCACCATATATTACAATAACTGTATTATCTAATAATCCTTTTTCTTCTAAGCTATTCATAAACTCTCCTAAAGCTGCATCAGCATAATTAGCAGATTTTATATAATCACCCATAGTTGTACCTTCTAAATAGTTTGCAACCTTTTGTTCTCCTGTTTCTGGATCTGTATAAGGCATTGTTACATCAAAAGTACTATGATCTTTTATATCATCCCATGGGGTATGATTAGAAAGCATTATTAATGTTCCATAATAATTAGTATGCTTTTTACTAATATCAGCAATAATATCAGTTGATTGTCTAAAGAATGATTTATCTGATAAACCTATTCCAATAACATCATCAATGTTATATGCATCTTTATAACAATAGAATTTATCATATCCTAAACTAGGATACATATTATTTCTATTCCACATAGTACAATTATTACCATGCATACTAAATGTATAATATCCTTTTTGTTTTAATAAATTTTGAGTAGAATAAGAATAATCTCTATCCCAATAACTAACAAATACTGTTCCACTTGAAGCAGGTAATAATGAAGTATTAAATGTAAATTCTGTATCACTACTTGTACCTACTGATTCTTGAGCATAGAAATTATTAAAATATAATCCCTCTTTTGATAATTTATTTAAATTAGGAGTTATTTCTTGACCATTAATTTTATAACCTAATAACCAATTTTGAATACTCTCAGCATGAATAACTAATACATTCTTGCCTTCATATATATTTGTATAATCATTTGTTGCATCTTGATTACTATTATTTGCATAATATTCTCTATATTCTTTAGTAGCAGAATCAATACCAAATAAAGGACTTATTTGTGGTTTTAATGAAGAGATTAAGTCATTAAATTGATATACATATATACCAAATTGCATAACTACATACTCTCTATTCCATTGTTTCTTTAATCTACTTAAATCTGTTCCAGTAAGCATTGAAACAAAGAAACCAAGTATTACTAAACCCGCTATAGCAGTATTCATTGCTCTTACTTTTCCAAATTCTATTTCTTCTACAAAATGAAAATATTTTTTCTTTTTTAATATTCCATTAATAACAAAGAATAATATTAATGGTACTAAATATATTAAATCTTTTAATTCAAATATTTTAGTAATTGCATTAGCAACCCCTACTGCTTGAGTAGTTGTCGCTAATAAAGAAAATGAAGCAAAAGAAACATAATTATTATAATATACACTATTAATAAAACATATTGCTGTTAATATAACAGCCCATATACTATAATATGTAAATCTCTTTTTAGGTCTTATAAAATAACCTACTGAACCTATTAAAACAATTATAGCTAAATCTGCTAATACTGGTTTAATATTCCAAAATGCATCAGTAGTATAATATCTTAATATTGTAGAGTTAAATAAGCATACAAACACATAACTAATAAATAATATATTAGTTTTCATATATGTAACAAGAAAAGTTCTTAATTTATTAATACATTTAACAAATTTTTCTTTTGTCTTTTTATATAAATTATTCATTTATATCACCTCTAAACAATTATTAATTATACCACTTTTTAATATATAAAACAATTTACTAATTATTACCACTTACAAACCAAGTTTTACTAATGTCACAACTATCACTAGAAGGCATTGGATTTGGCATATCAAATCTTACAATTACTGGTACTTTAAAAGCATTACCAAATGATATACAAGTACCTGGTTGTAATACTTTTAACCTTTTAATAATATCATTTGTTATATTTGGAACAATTTGTTTAATATATTCTACATCTTTAGGATGTAACATTTTAAATATTAAGAAATTACTACATTGTGATAATGTTGTTTCTGATAATTCTGAAGGTCTTTGTGATATTAATCCTAATAATACACCATATTTACGGCCTTCCTTAGTAATACGTTCAAATATATTGTATCCTAATAAGGCAACATCATTATCATTTTGAACATATCTATGAGCTTCTTCTAATACTATATTAAATGGTAAAGATGCTCTTTTTTCTAATCCTTTTGCATAATCAAATAATAATTTAGAGAATATTTTTGTTACACTCTTAGCAAATCTATCATCTACATAGTTAATATTAAAGTTAATTATTTGAGCTTTTCTTCCATTAGGAGCTAATAATAATTGTCTAATAAATTGATCTTTTGTCATATATTCAGATAATTCAAAATACTTACAATAATCACTACTAACTAATGTATGAATTCTTACTTTCAAAGCATTAGCTAAATCATATATTTTATCACTCTTTAATACACCCTCAGCAATTAAAGCAAAGTCAAAGGCATCTCTTACATCTTTTAAACTATATTTAAATGAACCATCTGGTAAATTTAATTCTAGATTATCTGTTAAGAATGATTCAAAGAATGTTATTATTGTCTCCATATCTCTTATTTTACCTGAAGCATCAATAAATAAGCATTGTTTTAATGGTCTTGTATAACCTGGTTGATATATTGGTGTATCAAGATTTAATTCACGTGTATTGTAATATGCTAATACAGAAATTAATTGATCCCTTATTTGTGAAGCAGGTCTACCACTACTTAGTATATCTAATAAGGCACGAGCTATAATATCATTTTTATGTTTTAATACTAATTCTTCATCTTTACCAAATACAGTAACAAGTTTCATAGCTTTTTCAATTATTGGTAATTGACTTGGATGTTCTGCTCCTAATAATAAAGCATAATCATCAACACTAAGTAACCATGGTGGTATTTTTAATATATCAGCATCAGGAAAGTTTAAATTTGTTGTATAACTTTTGAAACTAATATTAGGATTTTTAGTATTTAATTGTGAGAATGCTTGATGATATTCACCATAGGCATCAAAAATAAATACACTTGCACGATATGGTATAGCTTGTTGTTTCTCAAATAGATTTTGGAAAATTCTTGAAATACTACATGATTTACCACTACCAGTAGAACCAAAAATAGCAAAATGATTACTAAAGAAATCATTTATGCCTACTCCTACTTTAATTCCAGGATATAAAGCACTTTCTCCTATATATAAATGTTCATTAACTCTATAGTTTTCAATTCCTATAAATAAAGGGATTTTTTCTTTACTAATTAATTTTACAGTTGAACCAAATGATGGATTTGTAATTACACCAAAAACAAATTTACCATCTTTTAATTCTCCTAGTAAATTAACATAAGCAGTTCCATCTTTAATATCAGTAATTTCACCAATACATTGTCTTTCTTGATCTTCCATTATTACATGCATATTAATTAAATTTTGCATCTTATCTAATTCAATATTTAATTTAATTAATACTTGATTATCATTAATACCTATTATATTTCCTAACATATTATTACCTTCCTATTCTAATATCAATTATATCAATTATTTCAATAAAAAAAAAGTATTTTACCAATACTTTCTTATATTAATGATTTTCTTGTATATACCTTAACATTAGGTAAAATAGCAATTCTTACTGTTTCTCTTTTATTAAATTTAATAAATCCTAAACCTGGTATTACCAAATCTTCACTATTATTAACTAATACTTCTTCATATACTAAATCTTTTATATCTTTATCTTTATAAAACCTATCTATTTTTAAATTATTTGATACAAATATATTTATATCATTATTACTAACTTCTAATTTCAATATATTTTCCATAACAATATATTGTCTTGATTTAATTTGATATGTTATAGGTTTAATACTATTTTTAGGATTAATATTTTTTAACATATTAACATCTACATAATTTTCAATAGAACCTTCATTTAATAATCCTGGTGTATCTATAAATGTAGTATTATCATCAAATTTAATCTCAATACTATTTAATGTTGTTGATGGTAACATACTTGTTGTTATCTCTGGTTTATTATCTGAATAATTATATATTATTTTATTTATTAATGTAGATTTACCTGCATTAGTATATCCTACTACATACACTTTTTTTGTTTTATTATATTTTTTTATTTTATCTATTAAATTATCAAAATTATAGTTTTTATTACTACTAACAATTATCTTATCAACATAACTAATTTTATAATTATCAATATAATTTAATAATTTTTCTTCATATAATACTTTTGGTAATATATCTCTTTTAGTTAAAACAACTAAAATATTACTTTTTATATTTTCTTTAATTAATGAAAGATCTTTAGGTAAATTTAATAAATCCATTACTAGTATTACTAAATCATTCTCATTAATACTTTTTAATATATTAATAAAATTATTATTATCTTTAATTACATTTTTATATTCACCATAATTTTTAATTTTAAAGCATCTTTCACAAAGTTTATTATCAATATTACTTGTATATCCATCTAATGAAATATCAGTATCTTGTAATAAAGCTCCACATCCTACACATTTCTTATTCATAATATTTTCCTTTATAAAATAAATCTAATTTACTAAGTTTTTTAATTACTATTTTTTCTCTTAATCTATTTATTTTAGTAAATACAAAATCTTTTTTGCTAATAGGATTAGTTAATATAGTAGTTATACCTGATAAATTTCCACCTAATACATCAGTCATTATTTGATCACCTATAATAACAACTTCACTTTCATTAAAAGAAAATTCTTGCATTATTTTAATAAATTTTTTTGTAGATGGCTTAAATGCTCTTGGACAACAATCAACATCTAAAGCATCTTTAAAATTCTTTAAACGATTTTTACCACTATTAGAAAATATAATTATTTTAAATTCTAAATCTTTTAATTTTTTAAATAAATCTATAGTTTTTTTAGAAGGTGTTTTTTCATTGTAAGGTACAATAGTATTATCTAAATCAAATAATATACATTTAATACCATTATTTTTTAATTTATTATAATCTACTGTATATATACTTTTTTGATATATATCTGGAACATAATTTTCCATAAAATTCACCTTCACTCCTTTTTAATTTTAACATAATAAAAGATATTAGTAAACTAATATCATTATAATTAAAGCATTATTTCTTTATTTTTTTCTTTATATTCTTGTTTTTTATAATATCATAAAATTCTATAATACTATTTTCATAATTATCTTTTAATTTAATTAATTTATCATATGATAATTTTATATTATCAAGTAATATTTTATTATTTCTAGAATTACAATATTCAATCATTTCTATCTCATTACTGCTTATATAATTAACGACACATTTATTAAGACAATCATTATATTCATCATATTTTGGATAATTATCTTTATATAAATCATTATTATCTTTAGTAAATACTACTTCATATTCATATTTAATTGTTCCATCACTCATATATATTCTTTTTTCACTTATTAAGTAAGCAGGAACTGCTAGTAATGCATATACATCAAAATTTATATCTCCCATCTTATTTAAAGATGTTGCTTTATATATTTTCATTGGAGCATATATAATTTGATAATTAGAAATCATTTATACCTCCTAATCTATAATATTATTATTTGAATCAAATTTTACATCAATAAATTTTCGGCTAGCAAGCATATCACACATATGAACCATTTTTTCATATTTGTTAGATGGTAATGGTAATACTACATCACTATATGGATTAGTATTCCATTCTCCCATATGAGACGCAATCATAGAACTAATTAATTCTATTTCTTTATCACTTAATGTTGTTTTATCTTTATTATCTTTAATAAAATTTGCCATTAATATTGGATGATCAAATCTAGTATATTTTTCTTTTATTAATCCTTCTTTTAAACCATCATGAAGTGTTAAAGCAAATAATACTAAATCCTTTTCATCACTTGTAAATTTATCTCCTATTGTTTTACCACCAATTATTTCATTAGCCATTCTTACAGCAACTTTAGTATGTCTTACTAGTCCACCATCACCTAGAGCAAAACTAGGATGATATTTACCTGTAGAACTTGCTGGTACTGTAAAAAAGTAATCAGGTAATAAATTAATATATATCTTTAAATTTTCTTTATATTTATCATTTTTTATATATTCTATTTCTTTATTAAATATATCACTTTTCATAATCTACTCCTAAAAAATCAATTAATATTTCATTAGCAATATAAAGATAATTCTTATTTAACATTATATTTCTATCATTAATAATTAATTTTTCTCTTTCTAATAATTCTTTAACAATAGGTATTTCTAATACATTAAGATTATACTTACTATTAAAATCATCTATATTAATACCATTTATCTTTCTAAAACCTAATATAAATTCATTTTCTATGGTTTCATTTTTAGATAAATAATTCTTATTACTACAATATTCTTTATTTAAATATTTATTAATACTTCTAGTATTATCATATCTAATATTATCAATATAACCACTCGCTCCTAAACCAAATCCATAGTAATGATCATTATTCCAATAATTAAGATTATGTCTTGATTCAAAACCTTCTTTAGCAAAATTACTTGTTTCATAATGTTTATAATTATTTAATTCATTAATAATATAATTATACATATTATAATCTACTTCTTCATCAATATTAGATACTTTATTATTATATAATACTGTATTAGGTTCTATCATTAAAGAATATGTTGAGACATGAGGAATATTTAATGATTTAATAAAATCTAAATCATTACTTAATTCTTCTATTGTTTCATTAGGTATAGCATATATTAAATCAATATTAATATTAGTAATACCATTATTCTTTAATAATTCTATTTTTTCTTTAACTTCTTCTTTAGTATGATTTCTATTTAAAAATTTCAAATATTTTTCATTAATTGTTTGTACCCCTAAGCTAACCCTATTTATTCCATATTTCTTAAATAACTCTATTTGTTCTATTGTTAATAGTTCTATATTACATTCTATTGTATATTCATAGTTTTTATTTAATCTAATTTTAGATAATTCCTTTAATAATTGTTCTAAAAGGCAATTATTTAAACTATTAGGTGTTCCACCACCTATATATAATGTATCTATTAATTCATTTTTGTAATTAGATTTTATTTCACAAGAAAGCTCATTTATATAATTTGAAGCCCATTCTTCTTTATAATACATCTTACAAAAATCACAATATGAACATATAGTTTTACAAAAAGATATATGAACATAAATAGATTTCATTATATACCTTTTCTTTCTTTCATTAAATCTAATAATTTATTTATTTTTTCTTCAGTTAAAGTTAATTTATTTTCACTAATTTTATATAAGACATCTTCTACTGTCTTTAATCCATAATATTCTTTTAATTCAAAATACATTATTCTACATGTTAATTCTTCTTCAGCAACTGAAAAAGCAAAATCTTCGGAATTTTTAGCATCTTTATATAATGGAAGTAAAAATTCTGAATAAAATGTCCTTGCTTTCTTTGATTTAATTGTAAATTCTTCTGTGTCACTCATTTGTGATTCACCAAAATCAGTTATATATAAATCTAACCAACTAATACTGCTATCCTTCATACTATCACCTATAATATATTATATCATTTTAATAAAGAAAAAAATAGTCATAGACTATTTTTCCTTTATTCCTAAAATTCTTGCTGGATTTTCATAGAATATAATTTGACTATATTCTTTTCCATATTTTCTTTTTATTCTTTTGTATCCTTTATTAAAACTTATATAATTTCTAAATTTATTACAATGAGTATCGCTCGCTACAATATCTACTAATTTTTCTTTTAATAATTTATTAGCAAACTTTCTACTAGCTCTTCTTGTTTTTCTAAGAACACTTGTAGCGTCTATTTGTAACATTGCTCCTGCATCTTTAATTTTTTTAACTTTCTCTATATCTAAATAATTTCTATATAATTCAGGATGTGCAAGTATAGGTTTATAACCTTTTTCTTTTAATTCTTCAATTACTAAAACTATATTATTAATTGGCATATTTTCATTTCTTTTAAATTCTAATAAAACATATTTTGATTTATTTAAACCAATTAATTTTTTAGTATCTAATAATTCTATCATCTTTGTAGAATATAATATTTCATTACCTAAATATAAATTAATACCCATCTCTTTAGCATATTTCTTTAATTCTAGAAAATTTTTCTTAACTAAATCAACTTTACTTAATTTAATATGGCAAAAATGTGGAGTACATACTACATCTGTCATTCCTATTTTTTTAATTTGTTGTAATGCTTCTAAGCTTTCTTCTAAGCTTTTACTACCATCATCAACATTAAATATAATATGGGAATGTATATCTATAAATTTCATTATTATTTATCGTAATTAGAGTAGTAATAATCATATTTATAGCCATATAATTGTTTTTGTCTCTTAATATTAACTTTAGTTAAGATTGCTCCTAAAATAAATACTTTATTATTTTGTAATTCTTCAATACAACTTCCGATTACTTTATAATCAATTCTATCTGATTCAATAACATATACTGTTCCATCACATAATTTTGATACTAAAACACCATCAGTTAATGAAGATATTGGTGGACAATCCACTAATATTAAATCATAATCATCTTTTAATCTATTTAATAAATTTTCAAAAGTTTTATTATTAATTAATTCAGATGGATTAGAAATTCTACTACCTGCAGTAAGTAAATCTATACTTACTTTATTATCAGGAGTAGTAAATGTTTGAACATGTTTACTATAGTTATCTATATCTTTTGATAAAATAACATCAGCAATACCAGTTTTTCTAGTTAAACCAAAGTTTTTATGAATTTTTGGTTTTCTTAAGTCACAATCTACTACTAATACTTTTTTATCTAACATAGCAAATGAAACTGCTAAATTACATATAGCTTCTGATTTACCTTCACTTGGAAGTGTAGATGTAACATTAATTAATTTTAAATCTAAGAAATTTAAGTTTGTTCTTATCATTTTAATTGATTCTGATACAACACTTGTTGGAGAACTAATTATTTTTAAACTCATATCATTAGGGTTAACATACTCTTTTTTCTTATTTGATTTTATTTCATTATCAATTGAGTTATGAGGTACTACACCTAATGTTTTGATTTTTAAGTATTTTTTAATATCTTCATGGTTTTTAATCTTATTATCCATTGATTCAAATAAGAACGCTAATGTTAAACCAATTGTTAAACCACCTAATATACCAATACACATATTTAATAAAGGTCTTGGTGAAACTGGTTCACTACCTGCGATTGCTTCATCAATAATAGTAATATTATTAATATCCATAGTATCTGATATTTCACTTATAAATGTTTTAGCCATAGCATTTGCTATTTTTTTAGCTAAATAAGCTTTTTCATTATCAACAGTAATAGTAATAATTGTAGTATCATCTACATTACCAATACTAACTTGCTTCATTAATTCAGAATATTTATACTCTAAATCTAATTTTTCAATTACTTGATCTACTACTTTTCTACTTTTAATAATTTGCATATATGTTTTAATCATTTTTTGATTTGTAACAATATCTGTATAATCTGCTTCTGACTCTTCTACTGTAGGTTTAGCATATAATGAAGTTTTACTTTCATATATTGTTGGTGCTCCATAGTTATAAAATATAGCTAAAGTAATACCTAATAATAAAAAGAATACAATTAATAGTAACCACTTGCCAATTGTTGACATTACATAATTAATGTCTAATTCTTGTCTTTCCATATATAATTCCCCCTCTTTATGACAATTATTATAATCTATTTTTATTTTTTGTCAAATCGACACTTAATAGTATTTTTTAAGTATTTATATATACTTTTTATATCTTTTAAATCCAATATAATTATTGTGAATAATGCTAGTAAAAATATAATTATATTTAAACTAAATATATTAAAATAATAACTAATTATAACTATAATCATTAATAATGTATTTAGTAATAAATTTTTAATATCATACTTAATTATAGTATATTTTTTTACATCTTTATATCTATATATTGTCATAAAGAAATATGCCAATAATGTAGATAAGCTTGCAGCAAATAAACCTATATATTTAATAAATAAAACATTTATTATAATATTAATTATAGCTGCATATATAGAAGTTTTCATTATTTGCTTAGTCTTCTTATTTGTTATATATATACTTCCATATAAGCTTAATATTACATGGAATAATGACGCTAATAATAGTATTGGAACATATACATATGATTCAATATATTTTTCATTTACTAATATATTATATATTAATGGTAAAACTAACATCATGCCTATTATTATCTGAGCAAAATATATAATTGCTTTATTAATAACTGATGAAAAATATTCATCTTTATCTTTATCACCTATATGTTTTGATGCTGATTCAGTAAATGATAATCCAAATACATTATATATCCCCATGTATAATGTTGAAAACTTATTACTAATAGCATATATA
>DAOPJC010000015.1:0-14602 GCA_035399485.1 Bacilli bacterium | reverse complement strand
ACTCTTACAATAAGTATCATCTTCAAAAATAGAATTATCACAAGTAGTTAAATCAACATAAGTAAGTGAATCAAGTCTACCTACAATAACAGAAAAATCTATTTGTTCAATATATAATTTAATATTATATAAATTATATTGTGAAGATACCTTATCATATTTAAATCCATTAGTTATTTTTTTATTTACATTTTTAAATTGAACAAACACTACTAACAAAACTGTTATAAGTAATGTAGAAACTATTAGTGTTTCTGTCAACATAAACCCCTTATTATTCACTTTTTTCATAAAATCGAACCTTCCTTATTGTCTTTATGTTAATAATATTATATAATATATCTAGAATAAATGCTAGTCTAAAAGTGACAAAAAGGGGAATGAAAAATGTTAAAGACTTTTGATTTTGATAAAATGCCTATAGTAGAAATCGTTAATGATATACTTGTAGATTCTGCAAAAAGAGGTGCCAGTGATATTCACTTCGACCCTCAAGAAGAAGCTATGAAAGTTAGAATTCGTATAGATGGTGCACTTACTGACTATGCTGAAATACCAAATACTGTAAAAAAGAATTTAACTACACGTATTAAAATTATTTCAGGAATGAATATTACTGAATCAAGACTACCTCAAGATGGTGCGATTAAAGCAACTCTACAAGATTTAGATCTTGACCTTCGTGTTTCTGTTCTTCCTATAAGTAATGGTGAGAAAATAGTTATTCGTATTCTTGACTATAAAAAGAGTTTAAATGGTCTTGAAAGTTTAGGATTTAGTGATGATAACTTAAAAAAAGTTTTATATATGATTGGCGTACCAAATGGAATAATCCTAGTAACTGGTGCTACTGGTAGTGGTAAATCAACTACTGTATACTCAATACTACAAAGATTAAATAAAGAAGATACAAACTTAATTACAGTTGAAGACCCAATAGAAATGGATATTGGTGGTGTTAACCAAGTTCAAGTTAATAGTGAAATTGGTCTTACATTTGCAACTGCCCTACGTTCTATCTTACGTCAAGATCCAAACATAATAATGATTGGAGAAATTCGTGATACTGAAACTGCAAAAATAGCCGTTCGTGCTTCTATTACAGGACACTTAGTATTATCTACAATCCACACCAACAACTCACTTAATACAATTGAACGTTTGTTAGATATGGATGTTGAACGATATTTATTATCAAGTGCCTTAACTGGAATTATTTCACAAAAACTTGCTAGAAACTTATGTCCTAAATGTCGTAAACTTCGCCCTACTAATGAATATGAAAAGAAATTATTTAGAAAAGTTCTAGGTAAAGATGTTAATGAAATATATTCAGCTGTTGGTTGTGAAGAATGTGGTAATGGTTATAGTGGACGTATCGCAATACATGAAGTACTTGTTATTAATCAAGAAATAAGAGATGCCTTAAGTAGCGGCCTATCTAAAGAAAAATTACGTGAATTAGTATATAAATCAGATGTTAATACATTATTACAAGATGGTCTTGAAAAAGTTATTAAAGGTGACTCTACTGTTGAAGAAATATTAAAATTAATTGAATTAGAGAATGATGATAAATTAGCTGGAGAATTAGACTTAAAGAAAGCACTTGAATTTACAGCAATTGCTAATGAAAACGAAAATACTTCTCCTAATGTTAATCCTGTTGGTACAGAACAAAACTTAAATCAAATGTTAAATCTTAGTTCTACTGCTACACAAAATAACATGCAACAAGCTACTGCAGTACCTAATATTAATCCTAATCCTGTTCCTGTAACACCAGTAATCAATCAAACTCCAACAACACCAGTAATTAATCCAGTACCACCAATAAGTAGTACTGAACCTGTTAACCCTACTGGAAATATGTAATATAAGATGAACTAAGTTCATCTTTTTTATTGCACAAAAAAAGTATATTAATTAGTTAATATACTTAATAAACAATTTATATCAAAACCTGATAATAAAATTATCATTGCTCCTAAAGCTAGAAATGGTCCAAATGGAAGAATATGAGATTCTTTTACCTTTTGCACTAATAAAGCTATAGGTAACGCTATAACTGCTCCCATAAAGATTGAAAACAATGCATTAGCCCAGCCTAAACATAAACCAAAGAAGAATAATAACTTAATATCTCCTCCACCCATTGATTCTTTCTTAAATAGAACATCTCCTAGTATTTTTATCGCAAACATTGCAAGAAAAGCAATTATTCCATTTAATAATGAAAGTAAGAAAGCATTTACTCCATTTATAAAGAATATCTCTATAAATAAGGCTATTCCAAAGAATATTAATATTTCATCTGGAATAATCATGTAATAAAAATCACTTACTACTAGTATTAAACACATTGAAACAAGTGTTAATGGAATAATAATATCTATGCTATATCCAAACTTCATATAATAAAACATAAATGCTAAACCACTAACTAATTCAAATAATGGCATAAATATAGGAATTCTAGTCTTACAATTCTTACATTTACCACCTTGAATTAAATATGAAATAATTGGTATTAATTCAATTGGTGTTAGATTATGTTTGCATTTAGTACAATGTGATCCTGGATGAAGGATAGATTGATTATTTGGTATCCTATCACCCACTACATTGTAAAAGGAACCAAAAACGGTTCCAAATATAAAAAACGTAATAATATAATATAAATCCATAAAGCCCCCTAATTGATATTGTCATACATACTAAACATTGGTATTACGATAGACAATACGATCAAACCTACAACTCCTGTTAAGAAAAGGATTAAGATAGGTTCAATAAATGATTTTATACGACCTACTGAGTTTTTATGTAACTCTTGATAATATTCAGATACTTTTTGCATCATTTCTGGTAATTGACCAGTTCTTTCTCCTGTTACTATCATTTCATAAGCAGGTATTGGAACAGCCCAATGATCTTTAAATGCTACTGATATTTTTTCACCTTTTGCAAGGTTTGTTATTGTATCTAGAATTATCATTTTCCATATTTCGTTATTTGTTATTTTATTTAATATTTCCATTGTATCTGTAATAAATACATTGTGTCTTAATAAAGAAGCAAATGTTTTAGTAAACATTGTAACTTCATTATATATAATAATATTTTTTACGATTGGAATATGCATCAATATATATTGAACTAAAGTTCTAAATAATTTTACATTCTTATATAAATACATGAATACTCCAATACCAACTATAATTCCAACAATTAAATATATATAATTATTTGCTAAGAAATTACTTAGATTTGTTATAAATAATGTAATTCCTGGTAATTCAGCATTATCCATACTTGCATAAATTGCTGTAAATTTTGGTACTATATATATCATGATAAATGATAAAGCTCCAACAGCAAGTACTAAGATGATTGCAGGATATGTCATTGCTGTAATCATTTGTTTTCTTGTCTTATCTGATTCAGTAAAGTACTCTGCCATATCATCAAGTGTTTCTGGTAATTCACCAGTCATTTCTGCTGCTTCAATCATATTTACTAATATTTTTGGGAAGGCATCACCTTGTTTACCCATTGCATCACTAAAGTTATCTCCCATTGTTAAATCATAAATCATAGCTCTAAATATTTTTTGATAACTCTTATTTTCAAATTGTCTACTTAGTATTCTAAGTGATTCAACAAGTGGTATACCTGCTTTAATATAAGTTGATAATTGTGTTAAGAAGAACAATAAATCTTTCATTTTAAACTTAACATGACTAACTTGTTTACTGCCATGGAATAATTGAATCATTTTATTTGTTCTAATACTATATACTTCAAATCCTTCAGAAAGTAAGAATGAATGTACTTCTACTTTAGAAAAAGCTTCAAAATAACTTTTAATTATTTTACCTTCAGCATTCTTTCCTACATATTCATAAACAACTTTTTTATCACTCTTTTCAGCATCTTCACCATTAAAATTAATTAATAATGCTTCACGCTCCATAGATTCTTTATTTTTCTTATTTTTTACAAAAGTTGAATTTTCATATTTTTTCTTAATTCTTTCAGTAAATTTCTTTGGTACACTGATTAAAGCCTCTAATCCATTATTAATAACATCGCCTAATTTTTTCTTTTCTATAACGACATTTTCATTAACATATGAATCGTTAGCTCTTCTTTTCTTATTTCTTTCAATTTCTTCTTTACGCTTTTTCTCGCGTTCTTCTTTTTCCTTCTTAAGCTTTTCTATTAATTCTTTTCTTTGTTGTTCTTTTTCTTCTCTTTCTTTCTTTCTTTGTTCAAGAAGTTGAGCTTTAATTTCTTCTTTAGAAGGTCCTTTATTTTCTTCAATAGTCTTATTGATTTGTTGTTCAACTAAGACATCATTCTTTTTCTTTTCATCTTTAACTGCCATTTCATTTTTAGCATGTTGTAATGCTTCTTTTTCTTTAGCAATTCTTTGTTCCTCTGCTTGCTTAGCAAGTCTTTGTTCTTGCAATTCTTTTTCTTTAGCAAGCCTTATCTCTTCTTGTTTCTTAATACGTTCTAATGATTCTTTCTCTTTAGCACGTCTTAATTCTTCACGTTGTTTTTCTTTTTCTTTTCTAGCTAATTCTTCTTGTTTTTGCTTTTGTTTTCTAATTTCCTTCTTTTCAGCACTATTGCTATTCTTATATAATAAAGTTACTGGTAAAGTTAATCCAATAAAGAAATATCTTAAAAATCTATACCATAATCTTGATGCAAATATGCCTATGTTTATTAATGAATTCATTAAAAAATAAAAAGTAAAGAAAAATCCTAATAATAGATAATGTAAAAATAATATTGGTAATTTAATAATAAATTTAACGATACGATAAACTATTATAAACGGCCAAAGAAATATTGGTTTATCATTCATTTTTTACACCTTCCAATTCTCTCTACTCTATCATATAAATTATAGCATACATAAATATTTTTTTAAAGACTTTTTAAAAAAAGTTATGACATTTGTCATAACTTTATCTTATAAAAACATTTTAAACGGTTTTAATAATTTACCATCTTCACTAGATTTATAAATTGCTAATATATTATTATCTTCTGTTACAAAAGATACAATATCTTCGTTATAAATATTGTCTATATACCTACCATTTTTTACATAAGTATATAATTTATCATCTAATTTAATTCTAGGATAATCAAGATAGTCATTAATATCTATTAATTTAGTATCACTATTTACTTCATTAATTTTAATAGCTTTTTCTATTAAAAACTTACCTTGCTTAGTTCTTCTTAAATCAGTCATAATAGCACAAGTATTTAAATTACTTGCTATATCATTACCTAAACTTCTTATATAAGTTCCTTTACTAACATGACATTTTATAGTAGCTATTGTCTTATTATCAACATATTTTATATCTAATAAATCTAATGAATATATATTTACATCATGTACTGGTAATGTTACCTCTTCATTATTTCTAGCATATTCATAAAGTTTTCTTCCATTAACTTTAACTGCTGAATAAATCGGAACAGTTTGAGAATAATTACCAATCATATTCTTTAATACTTTTTCTAATTCTTCTTTTTTAATATGAATATCTTCATCTTTAATAATATTACCAGTATTATCTAAAGTATCAGTTAAAGTACCAAATTCAAAAGTCGCTATATACTCCTTATCAAGTGAAGATAATAATTCTACTAATTTAGTAGCTCTATTAACACATATTACTAATACACCAGTTGCTAGTGGATCTAAGGTTCCTGTATGACCAACTTTTTTAGTTTTAAATACCTTACTAACAATATTAACTACATCACGACTAGTATAATCTTTTTCTTTATCAATAATTAATAATCCATCCATATTATTTTAATGTATAAGTAGTTCCTTCTCTTGTATCTTTAATAACTATACCTTTACTATCTAATTCTTCTCTTATTTGATCAGCTAAAGCATAATCTTTATTATTTTTCGCTACTTTTCTTTCTTCAATTTTATTTAATATATAAGTTTCTAATTCACTATCAATTTCTTTAATATCCTCTTTTGTTAAATCTAATGATAATACCTTATCAAAATCATTAACTAAATATAATTTAGAAGCATCATTTAAATCATCAGCTTTTAATACATCATATAATACAGTCAACATAGAAGCTGTATTTAAATCATTATCTATCGCATCATTAAATGCTTTTTGATATTTTGATGTATTAGATACATCACCAGTATTAGTTAATGAAACAACTTTATTTTTTAATTTATTATAAGTTATAGTTGCACTATCTAAATTATCATAACTAAATACTAAAGTTTTTCGATAATGTGATTGTAAACAAAATAATCTATATACTATTGGATTATAATTTTTACTTTCTAATAAATCAAGAGTTAAGAAATCACCATTACTCTTACTCATTTTTCCATTAATATCATTTAAATGTTCAACATGGAACCAATAATTACACCATTTATGTTCAACATAAGATTCAGTTTGAGCAATTTCGTTAGTATGATGAGGAAATATATTATCAACACCACCACAATGGATATCTAAGTATTCGCCTAAATATTTTAAAGATATACAAGAACATTCAATATGCCATCCTGGGTATCCTATTCCCCAAGGACTATCCCATTTAAGTTGTTGTTCTTCAAATTTAGATTTAGTAAACCATAATACAAAATCATTTTTATTCTTTTTATTATTATCTACTTCTACATCATTTCTTACAGCTTCTTTTAAATCATCAACATTATGATTTGTTAATACATAATATTCCTTTAATTTAGAAGTATCAAAGTATATATTACCACCACTAGCATAAGCATAACCTTTTTCTAATAAACTAGTGATCATTTTAATATAAGAGTCGATACATGTAGTAGCAGGTATGACTGTATCAGGTTTTTTAATATTTAATTTACTACAATCAAGAAAAAATTTATCAGTATAGAATTTAGCAATTTCTAATACAGATTTATGTTCTCTAATAGCTCCTTTAACCATTTTATCTTCACCTGTATCAGCATCTGAAGATAAATGTCCTACATCAGTAATATTCATTACTCTGTCAACTTTATAGCCACGATAATTTAAAGATTTCTCTAATACATCTTCCATTAAATAACTTCTTAAATTACCAATATGAGCAAAATGATATACAGTTGGTCCACAAGTATACATCTTAACTTCATTTTTATTATTAGGAATAAATTCATCTATTTTTCTTGTTAAAGTATTATATAATTTCATATTATACCTCCTCTTAAAATACTAACTAATTATAACATATTATTATGAATATAAAAAGAATATATACCTTTATTTTTTATAAAAATAGTGATATTATTAGAATGTATGATAGGAGTTGATAACATGAAGACAGGTTTTGATAATGACAAATATGTCAAAATACAAAGTGAATCTATTAGAAAACGTTTTAATTTATTTGATAAATTATACTTAGAAGTTGGCGGTAAATTATTTGATGATACACACGCTGCGAGAGTATTACCAGGATTTAAGAGTGATTCTAAAATAAGTATGTTTTTAGAATTAAAAGATGAATTAGAAATTATCTTTTGTATTAATGCACAAGATATAGAAAAAAACAAAGTTCGTTCAGAATATGGAATTACATATGATATTGAAATAATAAGATTAATTAATCATTCACAAGAGTTAGGTTTTAATGTAAATTCTGTAGTAATTACATTATATAAAAATCAACCTAGTGTTGATAAATTTATTAAAAAACTTAATCGTCAAGGAATAAAGACATATATTCACACATTTACTAAAGGATACCCTACTGATGTAGATACTATAGTTAGTGATGAAGGATATGGTGCTAATCCTTATATAGAGACAACTAAAAAATTAATTTTAGTTAATGCTCCAGGTCCAGGTAGTGGTAAACTTGCTACATGTTTATCACAGTTATATCATGAACATCAAAATAATGTTAATGCTGGATATGCCAAATTTGAAACATTCCCTGTTTGGAATTTACCACTTAAACATCCAGTAAACATTGCATATGAAGCTGCTACTGCTGATTTAAAAGATGTTAATATGATTGACTCATTCCACTTAGAAGAATACAATAAAACAGACGTAAATTATAACCGTGATTTAGAAGTATTCCCAGTACTAAAAACTATTTTAAATAGAATTACAGGTAGTGACATATATAAGTCACCTACTGATATGGGCGTTAATATGGTAGGTTTTTGTATTAGCGATGATAAAGTAGTATGCGAAGCTTCTAAAAAAGAAGTTGTTAGAAGATACTATCAAGAAATGAATAATTATAAAATGGGTATGGTTGATGAAGATACTCCACAAAAAGTAAAAGTATTAATGAATCAATTAGATATTGATGAAAACATATTAGAAGTAGTTAAACCATGCTTAGATAAATCTAAAAAAGAAAATAAACCAGTTATTGCATTAAAATTACCAAATAAAAAAATTATTACTGGTAAAGAAACTGATTTATTATCTCCTGCAAGTAGTTTAATAATTAACGCAATAAAAGAAATGACTAAAATACCAGATGAAATGAAATTATTATCACCTGCTGTTTTAGAACCAATTTTAAAACTTAAAAATAATTTTGATAATAAATTACAATTACAAGAAACTTTAATTGCTCTTAGTATATGTTCAGTAACAAATCCAATTATCGAAGAAGCTTTAAATAATATTAAAAAACTAGAAAACTGTGAAGCACATTCTAGTTATATAGTACAAAATGATGAGTTTAAGACATTAAAAAAATTAAAAATTAATTTAACTTGTGAACCATCATATTATTCAGATAGTTTATATTAAAAAAAGATTGTTTTACAATCTTTTTTATTTTATTATTTTATATTTTTTTACTAAACTCTTAAAAAATAAATCATTATCAGTATAAATATTTAAATATCCTTTTCCAATATTCAAATTGAATTTTTCAATAATTTCTGTAATTACCTCATTTATATTTATATTCATAATTCGATTAAATTCTTCTTGAAAAAATTGATTTCTTCTTATTTCTTCTACCGTTTCTTTATAATCTAAGCAAACTCCAACTAAAGAATTTGAATAATAATTTTTACTATACCAAAATGAATATTCATAATCTAATATTGGACATAAATCAAAATAACCATTTTCATCTTTTGAAAAATATAAGTTATAACCATTTCTATCTGTTTGTTGCATATAAAAATCTAAAACAATTAATTTAATAATTTTTTTTATTAATTCATTATAATTTTTCATATCTCTACAATATTTAACTATATCATTTAATGCTACTAAACAAGTTTTACTTGTCCTTACATCTAATTTTAAAGAATTAATATATTCAACATCTGGTTTTCTATAATTTTCGGATATTAATCCATAGTTATATGGAGTATCTCCTATGTTTTCTAATGCTACTGGATACATTCTTTCTTCACGTGCAATTTTATAGTGAACTGTATCAAGTTGCATTTTAGTTGCAAGACTTTCACCAATTAATTCATTCATCAACATTTGTTGATAATCTTCACTTTTGAAAAAGTACCACTTACCATCAATTTGTGTCCATTTATTCCAATTATCTAATATATCTTGATTAATGTTAGTTATTTTAGATAAATCTTCAATAGGAATATCAGTTTTTTTAAAATCAATTATTTCAGTATCTTTCGTTATTGCTTCAACTGTCATAATTATTCCCCCTTTTTGATGCCATTTATAATACCAAAAAAAATGAATTTTGGCAAATTCATCTTTATTTATCATAATCATCTAAAAAACTATGTAATTCTTTATTCTTTTTATATCCTAAAATAGCATCAATATTAATATTAGTCATACTAGTAAATATATTATGATCAACATTAGGATTAATCTTTCTTAATTCTTGAATTAATCTTTTCATTTCTAATCTTTTACTATTATTTTCATGATTTTCAATACTATTTTCCATCGTAAATTTACAAGCACAATTTAAGAAAGTTAATTCATTAAACTTTTTCCAAGAAAGTATATCTGCTTCTTTTACAAAATATAATGGTCTTATTAATTCTAATCCTTCAAAATTAGTACTATGTAGTTTAGGTAACATAGTTTTTATTTCAGATCCATAGAATATATTTAATAAAGTTGTTTCAATAACATCATCAAAATTATGTCCTAAAGCTATTTTATTACATCCTAATTCTTTAGCTTTATTATATAAGAAACCTCTACGCATTCTAGCACATAAATAGCATGGGCTTTCAGTAATATTTGTTACTACTGAAAATATATCACTTTCAAATATTTCAATGTCTATATTCATAAGCTTAGCATTATTAATTATCATATCTCTATTTTCTTTAGTATATCCTGGATCCATAACAACATATTTAGCATCAAAATGAATCTTTCCATGCTTTTTTATTTCTTGTATACATTTAGCAAGTAAAAAAGAATCCTTTCCACCTGACATACATACCATTATCTTATCGTTTTCATTAATTAATTGATATTCTTTAACACCTTTAATAAAACGACTCCATATTTCTTTACGATATTTTTTTATTATACTTTTTTCTATTTCTTGATACTTTTCCATATTTCACCTAATTGATATCATCTAAACCAAATTTTTCAATGTATTCTTCATAAGAGATTTGTTTATCATTATATGATCCATCACTTTTTATTTCAATTAATCTATTTCCAACACTTTCAATTATTTCTTGATCAAAAGTTGAAATAATTAATGCACTATCATATCTTTTCAATCCTTCATTTAATGAAGTAATTGATTCAATATCCAAGTGATTTGTTGGTTCATCCAAAAGTAATACATTTCCACGTTCTAACATAACTTTTGAAAACATACAGCGAACTTTTTCTCCACCTGATAAAACACTTACTTTTTTTAATGATTCTTCACCAGAAAATAACATTCTACCTAAGAATCCTCTAACAAATGATTCATCTTTATTATCAGAATAATTTCTTAACCACTCTATTAAATTAGAATCATCTTTAAAATACTTACTATGATTTTTTTCATAATAAGATAGTTTTACTGTAGAACCATATTTTATTGTTCCACTAGTAGGTTCAATTTGACCTGATATAATATTTAATAAAGCTGTCTTCGCTATCTCATTAGTACCTATTAAAACTATTTTATCACTCTTAGTAAGATTTAAATTTAAATCTTTAATAATTGTTTTTCCATCAACTACATAAGAAACATTCTCTAAAGTTATTCCTTCTTTTCCTAATACTTTATCTATTTCAAAATTAATATAAGGATACTTTCTACTAGAAGGTTTTATTTCATCTAATACTATTTTTTCTAATGATCTTTTTCTAGAAGTTGCTTGTTTAGATTTAGATGCATTAGCACTAAATCTTCTAATGAAATCTTCTAATTCTTTAATCTTATCTTCTTTTTTCTTATTTGAATCTTTCATTTGTCTTTGAATTAATTGACTAGATTCATACCAAAAATCATAATTTCCAACAAATAGAGTAATTTTACCATAATCTATATCAACCATATGAGTACATACTTTATTTAAGAAATGACGATCATGTGATACTACTAAAACCGTATTTTTAAAATTAATTAAATATTCTTCTAACCACATAATACTTTTACTATCAAGACCATTTGTAGGTTCATCTAGTAATAAAACATCTGGATTACCAAAGATAGCACGAGCAAGTAAAACTTTAACTTTTTCACTATCTTTCAATTCTTTCATTTCTTTATATAAAACATCATTCTTAAGACCTAATCCTGATAATAAAACTGCTATATCACTTTCAGCTTGCCATCCATTTAAAGAAGCAAATTCCTCTTCTAATTCAGCTACTTTCATACCATCTTCCATAGAAAAATCTTCCTTCATATAAAGATCATTTTTTTCTTTCATTACTTTATATAAACGATAATCTCCCATAATAACAGTATCAAGTACTGTATATTCATCAAATTCATTATGGTTTTGCTTTAATACAGATAATCTCTCACCCTTACCTAAAATTACATCTCCTTTAGTAGGTTCTAATTCACCACTAAGGATTTTTAAAAAAGTAGATTTTCCTGCTCCATTAGCACCTATTATTCCATAACAATTATCATCTTTAAATTCTAAATTAACATTTTCAAATAATACTCTCGTATTAAATCTAATTTCTATATTGTTTGCTTTTAACATAGTAACACATCCCAACTTGTATAAGTGTAGCAAAAATCAAATAAAAAAGCAATTTAATTATTGCCTTTATTATTAATAATAATCTTTTTGATTTTAATATCTTTAGATTCTTTATTCATATATCTTTGTAACTTTTCTATACTCATTGATAGTATACTTGATACAAAAAATATATCAATATTTAGTATTTCAGATATCTCATCAACATTAAAACTTTTTCCTTTAAATCCATAAGATAATAATATAACCTGTCTTTCAATAGGATTTAATTTACTTAAGGCTAAACTTAAATCATCTGAATCTTCAGTTAAATAATCATCATTTTCGATTAATGTATCCATAACTAATTTAGTTTTTTTAGAAGTTATTTCTATTTTTGAATATAAACTTTGTTCATCTTTTGATAATAATTTATTATATATATATTTTTTACAAGCCTCATTAATAAAATGACTTGCATAAACTTCAAAACTAACTCCAGTCTTTAAACTATATTTATCAATTGATTCTAATAATGAAACTGTACCTATACTAATTAATTCTTCAATATCATATGAATTAGTTATATAAAGATTACTTAAAGCTTTTACAACTATGTATAAATTGCCTAATTGTAATTTTTCACGTGCATTGTCTATTCCATATTTCATTTCAATAAATAATTTATTTATCTCTTCCTCAGATATCATATTTTCCATTGCTACTTTTCTAAAATCTTCATAATTATACATATTTTCCCCCTAAATGTTAATTATTATATCATAAGCATATATTAAATCAATACTATAAAGATATGACTGCTAAATTTCTTCCACTTTTTTCTTTATCAAAACGATATGAATGAATATGTTTACCTTCACATACAGAGCATAATTCATTAACATATATATTATTCTTATTTATTCCTAACGAAATTAAATAATCTCTATTAAGTGATTTAGTATCAATATAATATCTATCAATATCTTTTTTATAAATAGTATATTTATCTATATTATTAAAACTATTCTTAAATTCATTATAAACATCAACTTGTACTTCAAAGTGACATTTATCTATACTTGGTAATATATATACTTCTATATCTTCTAATTTTGAATTATAGTTTTCCGTCATAATATCAATAGCATTCTTAATTATTTTTTTAATTGTTCCACGCCAACCTGAATGAATATTACCTATTACTTTATTTACTCTATCATATAAAAATATAGCTTGGCAATCTGCCACTTTTATAGCTAGTCCTACATTTTTTAAATTAGTAATCATTCCATCAGCAACTTCAACATCATTAATATTATCTCCATTAATAATTTTTACTATATCAGTATGTTCTTGCTTTACTGTACAAATTTTATCTATATTAAGAATTTTTTTAATCGCATTATAATTATTATTTAATATATTACTATCTATATTAGTATTAAAATTATATGGTTTAATAAAAAAAGCATTCTTAAATTCTTTATTATCTAATATGTAATAATTATTTACTAAATTCATATTATCTCTCCTTAATAAATACTTTTTTATCGTCTTCCATAATTGCGTTATACAATTCATCAAGTTTATTTTGTTCAATTTTGAAATATATTTTAGGTACAATAATAAATTCTTCATTTTCATAAATATTTTCATAATCTTCTGAAATTTGAAAAAAATGACCTATTGTTTCTAATAATAATCTCTCACTAATTACAAAATCTTTTCTATCTTTATCTAAATAAAATAAAAAATCATATGGCCAAATATTATATTTATTTTTTATATTATTTCTATTAAATTCTATATTTCTAGGTAAACTTAAAGAATAAGTTATATAACCATCTTTAATTTCTTTGTTTTTTTCTATTTTGTCCATCAAGATATAAATAAATTTATAAGTGTTTTTTATTATCATATCAATATAATTATCAAAATTATTAAATTGATTATTTATTTTAATAGATTCTTTTAATTCTTCTTTATAAACTTCAAATATCTCATCCATAATAATCCTTTCCGATAATTATAATTTTACTTTAACTTTATTATCATAAATATCTATCCAACTAAAATTTTTAGTTACTGAATCAGTATATAAATTTTGATTTAAGTCTATTTTCCAATCATCTATAATAGCATTATGTATTGTATTTATTGTTTCTATAAATTATTTTTAATATATATTATTATCTTCATCCATTTTATCACATTTACATAAATAAATGTAAGGCATTACATCAATAATATCAAATATCTTATCTAATCTTCTTGAAAAATTAAATTTTATTATATCTATAGAACAATTACCTTGATAATTATAACTTACGATAAATTCATCTTGATTATATATTGCAGTTAATTTATCTTGATCAATAGAATCTTTCAATTCTTCTATAGTTTTTACTGTTTTATTACATAAAT
>DAOPJC010000014.1:0-14943 GCA_035399485.1 Bacilli bacterium | reverse complement strand
AATCTATTTCTTCCATATCAACTACATAACCTAATTTTTCTAATTCTTTAGAACAATTTCTTACAATATTTAAAGCTTCCATAATATTATTTGGTTTTGCTGTTGCTACTACTGGAACAGTTGGTACTGGAATATCTTCTGAATTATATCTTGGTTCATCCATTGCTGGCATTGTAAATACAGGCATTGGATTAATAGATTCACTAATATTATTATTTTCAATAGGTTTAATTTGGTCTTCTATTTTTACTGTTTCTATTGGTGATGATGATGAAGAATTATCATCTAAATCATAATCAAAGCTACTAAATTCTTTTGGTTCTTCTATTTTTACTTCAGGAATTACTGGTGCCACAGATATATTTTCATCAAAAGTCATGCTTGGCCCTTCACTAGAAACTGGAGTAGTTGGATTAGCTAAACTATTGAAATCAAAACTAAATACATCTGATGATTCAGAACTAACATTTGGAGTTGAAGTTTCAACTGGGGCAGATGTAGGATTATTATCCTTATTACCGTCCATAAATGAAAAATCAAAGAATTTATTTGTTGATACTTCTTCTTTTGGTGCTTCTACTGGGGCTACTTCAACTGGTGTTACTTCTTCAATTGGAGCTACATCTGTTGGCATTAATAATGAATTCAAATCAACTTCTGGTTTTTCTACATTTATATCTTGAGCATTATTTTCTATTTTATTTATATCCATAAATCCTGGATTAATTTCTACTGGATTTGGATATGCTACTGGAGCTATGTCTTCAATTGGAGCTGTAGGTATAGCAAAATCTAATGATTCTACTTTATTTTCTACTGGTTCTTCCATTTTAAATGGATCAAATGTATCCTCTATCATAGTATTTCCTTTCAATGTATCTAATATATCATTTCCTTTTGTAGGCTCATCAATTATTATTATTGGTTCTTCTATTTCTTCCACAACTGGTTCTTTTGTTCCGTTTAATAATTTAGATATTTCTTCATCTGTTTTTCTTACTGTTAATCTATTTTCTATTATTTTATTTAATAATTCTAATTGTTGATTTTGATCTTTTAATTTTAGTAATGATCTTGCATGTCTTTCAGAAATTTTTTCTTCTAATACAGCTTCTTGAACTTCTTCTGCTAAATTTAAAAGTCTTAATTTATTTGCTACTGTACTTTGATTTTTTCCTAATTTTGAAGCTAATTCATCTTGTGTTAAATACCCCATGTCTAATATTTTTTTATAAGAAATTGCTTCTTCTATAGGAGTTAAATCTTTTCTTTGAACATTTTCAATAAGTGCAACTTCAGCACTATCTTTATCATTCAAATCTGTTATTATTGCTTTTATAGTTTGTTTTCCCGCTAATAAACAAGCTTTATATCTTCTTTCACCGGCAATTATTTCATATTTATCACCCATTGGTCTTACAACTATTGGTTGAATAACGCCATGCTCTTTAATTGAATCAGCTAGTTCATTAATTGAATCTTCAGAAAATTTTATACGAGGTTGAAATCTATTTGGTAATACATCATTAACATCTAGTTCAACTACTTTTCCTAATACCTTTATTCCTTCTTCAATCATACATACCCCTCTATTCTAGTATTATTTTACATTAAAGAAAAAAAAAAAGCAAGAGAATTGGGAAATATTTCCCATAAAACCTATAATGGTTTCTTTTTTATCTCTGCATTTTTTCGTGGATATTTTTTATTAGTATTTGAAATCTTCTTAAACTTAATTATACATCTTTGACTTTCCTCAATTGGAAGTAAAAATTCTATTCTGTTTTCTTCAACTACACTAAGTTCTTTAATAGCATTTTGACTATTAATTATTTCCTGGGAAATGTTTGCTTTTAAAGGAATAAAGTACTTTTCTTTCTTTACTAAGGGAACACAATACTCTAGTAAAACTGGGAGATTTGCTACTGCACGAGCAGTTACAACATCATACATTTCTCTATTCTTTACCCCATACTCTTCACTTCTAGCATGAATAGTTTCAATATTTTTTAAATCTAATTCTTCTATTATTATATTTAAAAACTTAATTCTTTTATCTAAAGCATCTATTAAAGTAACTTTTAAATTTGGAAATAATATTTTTAAAACTATGCCGGGAAATCCAGCACCTGTTCCTACATCACATAAATTTTCTTCTTTATTCAAATCTATTATTTTAGTAATAGTTAATGAATCATAAAAATGTTTTAAGTAAACATCTTTTTTTTCTATAATTGCTGTTAAATTTATTTTTTCATTCCATTCTACTAATAATTCATAGTATCTATTTAATTGTTGTAATTGCAATTCATTTATATCAATATTAATTTTTTTTAGTTCTTCTATAAAATTATTTTCTGTCAAATTTATATTCCTTCTTTAAATAGATCATTAATATTGATATATCGGCTGGATTTACTCCACTTATTCTTAAAGCTTGCCCTATAGAAGTAGGGTTTACTTCTTTTAATTTTTGTCTTGCTTCACTAGCAATATTTTTTATTTTATCATAATCAATATCATTAGGTATTATTTTATTTTCTAAAGCTATCATTTTCTCTGCTTCTTTTTTAGCTTTCTCAATATAACCTTCATATTTAACATTAATTTCTACTGCTTCTTTTACATCTATATCATAATCTACATTGTAAAAATTTTCAATATGACAAAATTTAATTTCTGGTCTTTTTAATAAATTATATAATGTTATTCCATCTTTTAATGGTGTTGAACCAATATTTTCTAAATATTCATTAACTTCTTTTTTAGGGGTTAACTTATTATTTTTTAAATATTCTTCTAATTGCTGAATATTACTTATTTTTTCTAATAATTTATTATGTCTTTCTTTATCAATTAATCCTACTTTATATCCATATTCTCTTAATCTCAAATCTGCATTATCAGTTCTTAATAATAATCTATATTCTGCACGTGAAGTTAATAATCTATATGGATCTCTTATTCCTTTATTAACTAAATCATCTATAAGTACTCCTATATATGACTCACTTCTTTTTAATATTAGTGGTTCTTTATTTTCTATTTTCATTGTAGCATTTATACCCGCAATTAAACCTTGACCGGCTGCTTCTTCATATCCGCTTGTACCATTTATTTGCCCTGCTGTAAATAAATTTTCAATTATCTTACTTTCTAATGATAATTTCATTTGTGTTGGATATACTGCATCATATTCTATAGCATATGCATATTTTAATATTTTTGCATTTTCCATTCCTGGTAAACTATGAACCATTAATTCTTGTATTTCATGAGGCATACTTGTAGAAAATCCTTGTAAATATATAGTATTTCCATATGTTTCATCTTCTTCAACAATACTTTCAGGTTCTAAAAACAATTGATGTCTCTCTTTATCTTTAAATCTTACAATTTTATCTTCAATAGATGGACAATATCTTGGTCCAACTCCTGTGACATCATTAAGACCACCATACATACTTGCTTTACTTAAATTATCTAAAATTATTTTATGTGTTTCTGGTGTTGTATATATTAAATGACAAGGAACTTGCTCATTAACATCATATTCTTTATTATCATCAAAACTAAAATATCTATATTCTTGATCACCATATTCTACTTTTGTTTTAGAATAATCTATAGTGTTTTTATCAATTCTTTGAGGTGTTCCAGTCTTTAATCTTACAATTTTTAAACCATATTTTTTTAAATTATCACTTAAATGTTGACTTGGTCTTTCTCCATGAGGTCCTTCTCTATGACGAGTTGATCCTACCATAATATCAGCTTTTAAATAAGTACCTGTTGTTAATATAACTGTTTTAGAAGAAATGCTTTTACCATCTTCTAAAACAATACCCATTACTTTGTTATTATTTATTACTAAATCCTCAACCATACCCTCTAGTAATGTTAAATTGATTTCTTTTTTTAACTCTTCTTGCATTAGATGAGGATATGTTATTTTATCTGCTTGAGCACGTAAGGCTTGAACTGCTGGCCCTTTTGCATTATTTAGCATTTTAATTTGAATTTTACCAGCATCTGCACATTTACCCATTTGGCCACCTAAAGCATCTATTTCCCTTACAACGATACCTTTAGCACTTCCTCCTATTGAAGGATTACATGGCATATCAGCTATATTATTTAAATTACCTGTTACTAATAAAGTTTTGTGGCCTATTCTTGAAGCTGCTAAAGCCGCCTCACATCCTGCATGTCCACCACCAACTACTATTACTTCATAATCCATTTTATCACCTTATTTTCCTAAACAAAATTGACTAAATAATTGATTTATTAACTCATCTTGATATGTTTCCCCTGTTATTTCACCAAGTTTATTCCAAGCTTCTTTAATATCTATTTCAACCATATCAACTGGAATATCCATATCTATATTTTTCATTGCTTCTTTTAATAAATCATAAGATTGTTCTAATAAGGCAATACTTCTCGAATTTGATAAGTAAGTCATATCTTCTGTTTCAATCTTTTCTAAATTATAAATTTCTTTAATTTTATTTTTTAATTCTTCTATTCCTATATCTTCTTTAGCACTTATATATACAATATTTGAAATATCATTATCTATTTTTATTTTTTTATCTAAATCTGATTTATTTATTACTACGATATAATTTTTTTCTTTAATTTTTTCTAGTAATTCTTTCTCTTTAACACTTAATTCTTCATTATTATTAAGAACAAATAATACTAAATCAGAATTATCTATCAATTCTAAACTTTTTTTAACACCAATGCTTTCTACTAAATTCTCTGTATCTCTAATTCCAGCAGTATCAATTATATTTAAAATTATTCCATCTAAAGAAATTTTTCCTTCAACTATATCTCTAGTAGTTCCTTCTATATCAGTTACTATAGCTTTTTCTTCCTCTAATAATCTATTTAATAAACTACTCTTACCTACATTTGGTTTACCTATTATTGAAGTTTTTATTCCTTCATTAATTAATAACCCATTTTTACTATCTTTTAAGATTTTTTCTATTTTATTTAACAATAATTCCATTTTAGGTTTTATATCTTTGGTTTTTAAATCTATAATATCCTCATATTCAGGATAATCTATATTTACTTCTATATTTGCTAATATTTGAATTATATCATTTCTTAATTCTTTAATTAAATTTGATACTTTACCACTTAATTGATTAATTGCAAGATTATGAGCTTTATCTGTTTTAGCATTTATCAAATTCATTATACCTTCTGCTTCTTGTAAATCTATTCTTCCATTTAAAAAAGCACGTTTTGTAAACTCTCCTGGTTCTGCCAAACGACAACCATTTTTTAATAAAAGTTTTAAAATATAATTTGTTGTTGAAATACCACCATGTGCATTTATTTCTACTACATCTTCGCATGTAAATGTTTTAGGAGCCTTCATAATACTAATTAAAACTTCATCAATAGTTTTATCACCATCAATTATAAAATTATAATTTATAGTATGAGAATTCACTTTATCTAAATTTTTTATTTTTACTATTTTATTTACTATTTCAATTGAATTAGGACCACTAATTCTAATTATTGATATTGCTCCTACTCCTAATGATGTAGAAATTGCGGCAATTGTATCTTCCATTTAATTCACCTACTTTATTTTAAATGTCTTAAAAATTAAGGCTAAACCTACATATTTATATAATTGTTTTGATTGTTTTAATACTTCTAATGAAACTATTTTATCAACTATAGTTATTATCCAACCTTCTATATATTTTGGAGGAAAAAAAGTTAATGGAAACATATGCTTTACTATGCTGTCATTTATTTTGTCATTCATTTTTTCTTTAAAATATATTTGAGAATTATTTAATGCTTGTTTAGCATGAACAAATCCATGCATGTTTTTTAAACCATGTTTTGGATTCATTTGCCAATCTTCGTAATAAAAATCATGTAATAAGCCCGCAATTGCAGCACTTCTATAATCTAATCTTAAAAATTTTGCTACTTTATATGAATAATATGAAACGATTAAACAATGAGTATAAACTGATCTATTTTCATGATGATGATATTCTAATCTTCTTTGATATTCTGGATTTTCTAAAATATCTTGAGTTATTTCATAATACTCTTCAGTTAATTTTTTATTAATTTTTTCTAGATCTTTTGTCTCATTCATAATATTCATCTCCCTAATTGATTAATTATACACTATTTTCACAAAAAAAAGAAGATGTTTTAATCTTCTTTGTAAGTTATTTTAACATATCTAGTTGGTTCTTCTGAAAAACTCTCTGATTCTAAGTTTTTAAATTCACCTACTATATTATGAACTATTCTTCTATCATAAGAATTCATAGGATCTAATTTAACATCTATTTTAGATGAAATTACTTCCTTACAAATTTTTCTTATTTCTCTTTCTAAATTCTTTTCTTTATTAACTTTGTAATTAGATGAATCAACATTTATTCTTATATTAAAACCAGTATTAATATTTAATGCTTGATGTAATAATAATTGAATTGAATTAATTGTTCTTCCTTCTTTACCAATTAATATTGAAGTATTATCTGGACTTATTAATGATACATAGTAACAATCATCTTTAAATCTTATTTCTACATTTATTGTTATATTCATTGCTGATGCTAAATTTTTAATAAAATCTTTTATATAATTTTTAACATCTTCTCTTTTGATTGCTTTTAAAGTATATTTTTTACCTTTGAATAATTTACCTGGAATTTCTTCTATTTTATAAATATATTCTTCTTCATTTATTTTTGATAATAACTCTTCTTCAGTTTTTCCTTCATAATTAATAACTTCTATCATTTTACTTTTACTCCTTTAACATATAAATTTTGTAATAATGTAAATGTTGAGTTAGTAATCCAGTAGCAAGAGATTGCTGATGAAACTGTCATAGATGCTGTACCTATCATTACTAATGTTATATTTCTCATCATTTTCATTTGTGAAGCTTGTTCTTTACTCATACTAGCACCACTATTTAATTTAAATGAATAGTATGTTACTATAAATACTAAAACTACTAGTATTAAGTAATACCATTTACCATTTGATAATGCTACTAAAGGTGTTGTTCCTAACTCAAATGTTAAGAATTTACCTTCAAATATTGCTGGTAATCTATATAATGCTTCATAAAATGCCATAAATAATGGTAATTGTATGAATGAAAATAAACATCCTGACATAGGATTAATATTATACTTTTTATATATAATAAGCATTTCTTGACTTTTTTGCATTGAACTTTCTTGATCAGTTTTGCCTTTATATTTTTTTTCTAATTTATCTAATTCTGGTTGAACTTTCTTTAAATTTTCAGATTGCATTGCTGCCTTTTTTGTAAATGGCATCATTACTAATCTTATTAATAATGTTGTTAAGATAATTGCTAAACCAAAATTTTTAACTAAATAACCTATTTTTAAAATTAACCAAGCTAGAGGTTTTACAAAAATTGTATTCCATACACCTTCATAACCACCACTTGTTACTTTAAATTTTGAACATTCAGGTAATTTTTTAATTTCAATTTTATTTGAACTATATTTTTTTAATATATCTTTATTAGTTGGTTGGCATAAAATATTTTTTACTAAATTTTGCCCTGTTATTTCATTTTTTACTATTTTCTTATTTGAATCTTTTAAATAAGTAGTACAACCTGTAAAATTTAATGTACAAAATGCTAGTAAAAATATTAGTATTATTTTCTTCTTCATTAAATTACTCCTTTATTAAATTTAATTTTTCTAAAGCTTCTAATAAAGAAATTTCTAATTCTTCATAAGTAGCATTTAAAACACTCTTCTTTAATATGATAACACATTTAAATGATTTTTTATATTTTTTTTTATCAATTATACTTCTTATTCTTCTTTTATATAAATTTCTAGTCACAGCATTACCTATCTTTTTTGAAACAGATATTCCAAAATTATAAACACCCTCACTATTTTCTTTATATATATAGCAATATTTACTGTTAAAAGATTTATTATTTTTAATTATTTTATTAAATTCACTATTTTCTTTTAATACATTAATTTTTTTCATATTATCTTCTCCAACTAAAAAACCACTTTGCAGTGGAATATTAATGAGTTAAAACTTTACGTCCTTTTCTTCTTCTTCTTTTGATAATAGCAGATTTAGCTCTAGCTAAGAAACCTATAGTCTTACTTTTTTTTCTATTATTTGGTTGATATGTTCTTTTCATTTATTACACCTCCTGAACTTTAATTTTTTGGTTGCTCAATTAATTATATATATAAAAGCCTTATTTGTCAATTATTTTTATGTTTTTGTGGAAAAAAAATATATTTTTATTATTAACACTAATTTTTTTAATTTTGTGCATAAATTATCTATATTTTTATTATATTTTATTAATTTTTCCACTTTTTTGGTGGAAAAGATATTTAATGTTTATTATTTTTTAGTTTTCCACCTATTTTGTTGAAAACTTTTAAATTTATTTATTTTATAATAGATTTTTTTCCACTTTATAAAAATGGGAAATAATAATTAATATATTTCCCAATTTTTTCTTTATTTTTCAACACTTTTTTACATTTTTTTGTTTATTTTTTTAACAAAATAATGTAAAATGTTTTTAGTGATAGGTGGGGATAACATGAATTATGATATTATATGGAATAATTTTCTTAATAAAATTAAATTAGAGATTCAACCTATAAATTATGAAACATGGTTTGAAGACACTAAACTTATTGATATTAATAATAATATTGCTAAAGTATTAGTACCAATGCCTATCTATAAAAAACATTTACAAGAGGCATATGATACTTTAATAAGAAAAATTTTTAATGAAGTTACAGAATCTAATTTTATTATAGAATATATAACAGATGATGAATTAGAAAATAATATTATAATAGATACAAATACAATAGGAATGCCATCTAATAAAAATTATGAATCTAATTTAGATCCTAAATATACTTTTGAAAATTTCTTAATTGGTAAATCTAATAAATTTGCTAAAGTAAATGCTCTTGCAATTGCTGAAAGACCAGGTCAATTATATAATCCATTATTTATTTATGGACCAAGTGGAGTAGGGAAGACACATTTAATGCACGCAATTGGTAATTATATTAATAAAAATTCTAATAACAAAGTTTTATATGTTACAACAGAAAAATTTGTTAATGATTTTTTAAAAATATATCGTGATAAAAAAGATAGTGATAATTTTAATACAATTGATGAATTTAAAAATAAATATAGGGATGTTGATGTATTAATAATTGATGATATTCAATATTTTGAAGTTGCAAGCAAAACTCAACAAGAATTCTTTAATACATTTAATGAATTACACAGTAAAAATAAACAAATTATTATATCTTCTGATAGATCGCCTAACGATTTAAAGAAATTAGAGGATAGATTAAGAACAAGATTTACATGGGGATTATCTGTTGATATTTTACCACCTGATTTTGACTTAAGAATAAATATAATAAATAATAAAATTAAAAATGGTGAAGTTGCTGTTGAATTTCCAGAAGATGTTAAAGAATATATAGCTAGTATTTGTACAACAGATGTAAGAAAACTAGAAGGTTGTATAACAAGAGTATTATCATATGCAGCTATAATGAATGGTTCTAATATTGATTTAGAATTAGCCCAAGAAGCTTTAAATGGTTATATTGTTAAAACTTTAATATCAAAAAATAAGATAAATCAAGTTCAACAAATTATTTCCCAAAAGTATAATATTACAGTGGAAGATTTAAAAAGTAAAAAAAGAAAAGCTAGTATTAGTTATCCTAGACAACTTGCTATGTATATATGTAGAAATTACTTAGATGAACCTTTAGCGAGAATAGGTAGTGAATTTGGTGGTAAAGATCATACTACTGTAATGCATTCAGTTAATAAAATAACTCAAGAAGTTAAAAAAGATAAAAATTTAAGCGATGAAATTGATAAAATAATTATTCAAATAAAATAATATGGTGCAAAAATATATTTAATAACATTTTTATAAACATATAAAATTAAGCAATTTTAATATATTTAATAACGATTTTGATAGTTATCCACTTTTTCCACCGCAATAATAAATAATAATAATTAAAATATATAATAATAAAGGAGAATTAATATGAAATTAATAATTAAACAAAGCATTTTAATGGAACAACTAAATTATGTTATAAAAGGTATTTCTAATAGAAATATAATTCCTATTTTAAACTGTATAAAATTAGAATTAACTAAAGATGGTTTATATTTAATGAGTACTGATAATGAAATAGCAATTAAAACTTTTATAGATAAAAAAGATATAGAAGAAATTAAAGAAGTAGGAGATTTAATTGTATCTGGTAAATTATTTTATGAAATAATAAGAAAATTAAATGAAGAATTTATTAATATTGAAGAATTAGTAGATTCTAAACTTATTATATATACAAATAATTCATCATTCACTTTAAATAGTAATAATTCTAATGAATTTCCAGATCTTGAATTAGAAGAAAAAGAAAAACCTATATTAATAAATCAAAAAGTATTTAAAAATATAATAAGTCAAACAATATTTGCTACATCAACACAAGAATCAAGACCAGTTTTAACAGGTATAAATTTTAAATTTGATGATAATAAATTAGAATGTACAGCTACTGATTCATATAGATTAGCAAAAAAGAATATTAATGTGGAAAATAATATTAATTCAAATATTATTGTTCCTACTAAAAATTTAAATGAATTAACAAGAATGTTAGATAATGAAGAAGAAAATTTAGAATTACATATTTTTGAAAATAAAATAATATTTAAATTTGATAATATATTAATGTTATCTAGAATAATAAATGGAGCATATCCAGATACTTCTAAATTAATACCAACAGATTTTTCATTAATAGTAAAAATTAATTTAAAGAATTTTTATAATGCAATAGATAGAGCATCTTTATTAACTAATGAAAGTGATAAAAATACTATTAAATTTGAAACAAATAAAAATAAAGTAGTAATTTCATCAAATATTCCAGAAATAGGATATGTTGAAGAAAATCTAGATATAGAAAAAAATAATAATGAAGAATTAAAAATAGCTTTTAGTTCTAAGTATATGATGGATGCATTAAAATCATTAGATTGTGAATATATTAATTTAATGTTTAATGGAGATGTTAAACCAATTATTATTAAAAATATAGATAGTGATGATTTATTACAATTAATATTACCTATAAGAACATACTAAAAATAGAAGAAATTCTATTTTTTTTTATTTTTCGACATAAATCGACAAATTTTTTTAAAATAATATGTTTAAATAGAAGGAAATTTCGATTTTTTATCGAAATATATAAATAGAAAGGAATGATTATATGGAAAAATTTTATGAGATTAATAAGGGTACATATTGTTTAATTCAAAATAGCAATAAGACTACAACAGTATTGGAAGAAAATAATGAATATGAAATTGAAAAGAATATTCATAAAATAGTAGATGATAGCTGTAGAAATTTTGGTAGTTCATTAAAAGGAAGAGTAGATGGAACTATTAATTTAACAGGTATTAAATACAAATCACCAATAGTTGTTTCAGAATATTTATCAATAATTATGATACCTACAGGTTCAACTAGAGGGGAAATTTGTCATTGGATTTCTTTATCTTCTATAAAAAGAATAGAAAGAAGTAAATATGATAATACTATTATTGTATTTAATAATGATAAAAAAATAGAACTAGATGTTTCTTATTTTGCTATGCAAAATCAATTTGCTAAAGCTACCCGTTTAGATTACAATCTCAGAAAAAAATATGATCAAGAAAAATTAGGTTAATACTTAATTTTTCTTTTTTTTACCTTTTTTTTGTGATATAATTATAGTTGTATAGGTATATTAAAGATTTATAATTTTTAAAAAATAGGCGTTAAAATGAAAAAAGTGGTGATTTTATGTTTTTAGAACATTTAAATTTAGTAAATTTTCGTAATTATGATTCATTAAATATAAAACTTTCTAAAAATATAAATATTTTTTATGGAAAAAATGCCCAAGGAAAGACAAATATACTAGAAAGTATATATTATCTAGGACTTACTAAATCGTATCGTACAAAGGATGATAATGATATTATTAAAGATAATAAAAAAGTTTTTAAGGTAGAAGGAATTTTAAATAATAATAATTATAAAAATAAATATTTAATAAAATATAAAAATAATGATAAAAAATTATATATAGATGATTTTGAATATAAAAAAATAAGTGATTATATATCTAAAATTAATATTATAACTTTTACACCTGATGATTTAGAAATTTTAAAAGGAATACCTGATATAAGAAGAAAATATATAGATAATGAATTAAGTCAATTATATTCAACATATTATAAAGTTAATTTAGAATATAAAAAAATATTAAAAATGAGAAATGATTTATTAAAACAAATTAATATTAATAAAAATATAGATATGAATTATTTTAATATATTAACTCAATATTTAATAGATAAATCAACTTTTATATATAGAGCTAGAAATAAGTTTATTATAAAAATAAATGAAGAAATTTCTAAAATATATGAAAATATAATAAAAATAAAAGATTTAAAAATTATTTATAAAAATCAGTTAGAAATTAATGATTATAAAGATGATTTAATAAAAGAAAAATTAAATAATTTATATAAAGATAATTTTTATAAAGAAAAAGAAGCAGGAGTTACTTTATATGGACCACATCGTGATGATTATGAATTTTATATAAATGATAAAAATATAAAATTATATGGTTCACAAGGTCAACAAAAACTTGCTATTTTATCAATGAAATTATCTGAAATTAAAATATTTAATAATCAAACAAAAAGTTTTCCTATACTTTTATTAGATGATGTTTTTAGTGAATTTGATAGAGAAAAAATAAATAATATAATGAAGTATATTTTAGATAATATGCAAGTTATTATTACTTCAACAGATGTAAAAAATATTCAAAAGAAAATATTAGATCAATCATTAATATATAAAATAGAAAATGGAACTATCAAGAAAGACAATAGAGGTGATATAAATGGATAATAAAGCAGAACATTATGATGCATCCGATATTCAAGTATTAGAAGGATTAGAAGCAGTAAGAAAAAGACCAGGTATGTATATTGGAACTACAGATGTAAAAGGATTACATCATTTAGTTTGGGAAATAGTAGATAACTCAATAGATGAAGCTTTAGCTGGATATTGTAATAATATTGAAATAGTAATAAATAAATCTAATTCTATTACAGTAAAAGATAATGGTCGTGGTATACCAGTTGGTGTACATGCAAAAACAGGAATATCAACTGTTGAAACAGTTTATACAGTATTACATGCCGGTGGAAAATTTGGTGGCGGAGGATACAAAGTATCTGGTGGATTACATGGTGTAGGTGCATCTGTAGTTAATGCTTTATCAAGTTGGGTAGTCGTTACTGTATATAAAGATGGAAATGTTTATGAAACTAAATTTGAAAAAGGTGGAAAAACTGCTCAAAAATTAACTGTAGTAGGTAGTTGTGAAAAAGAAAGAACAGGAACAACTGTAACTTTTAAACCAGATCCAGATATATTTGATACAGATATATATGACTATGATACTTTAAGAGTAAGAACAAGAGAATTAGCTTTCTTAAATAAAGGATTAAAACTAACATTAAGAGATGATAGAGATTCTGAAGATACTACAGGTGAATCTTTCCATTATGAAGGTGGAATTAGTGAATATGTTAAATATTTAAACAAATCTAAAACTCCTATACATGAACAAGTAATTCATTTAGAAGGCGAAGAAGATGGTATTATATTTGAAGTAGCAATGCAATATAATACTGGATATAGTGATAGTATATATTCTTTTGTTAATAATATAAATACACATGATGGTGGAACACATGAAGAAGGAGTTAGAAGAGCTTTAACTCGTATAATTAATAATTATGCTAGAAAAAATAATTTTCTAAAAGAAAAAGATGATTCTTTAACAGGTGATGATGTTAAAGAAGGTTTAACAATGATAGTTTCTTGTAAACATCCTAACCCACAATTTGAAGGACAAACCAAAGGTAGATTAGGAAATTCAGAAGTTAGAAAATTAGCTGATAATGTATTTAGTGAAGGATTTGAAAGATTTTTATTAGAAAATCCAGATGAAGCTAAAATAATTATTGATAAAGCAATGACTGCTGCAAGAGCAAGAGTAGCTGCTAAAAAAGCAAGAGAATTAACTCGTCGTAAAAGTGATTTAGATGTAGTTAATTTTGGTGGAAAATTAGTAGATTGTAAAGATAAAGATCCAGGAGTATGTGAAATATTCTTAGTTGAAGGAGATTCTGCCGGTGGATCAGCTATTAAAGGTAGAAATTCAATGACTCAAGCGATATTACCTTTAAGAGGAAAAATATTGAATGTAGAAAAAGCAAGATTAGATAGAGCTTTATCAAATGAAGAAATAAGAACTATTATTACAGCTTTTGGTACAGGAATAGGTGTAGAGTTTGATTTATCAAAATTAAGATATCATAAAATAATAATAATGACCGATGCCGACGTTGATGGATCACATATTAGAGTATTATTATTAACATTATTTTATAGATTCTTTAGACCAATTGTTGAAGCAGGTTATGTATATGCTGCTCAACCACCATTATTTTGTATAAAACATGGTAAAACAATTAAATATGTTTTAGACGAAAAAGAAAGAGATGCTTATTTAAAAGCATTAAATCCTAATACAAAATATGATATGTCTCGTATGAAAGGTTTAGGAGAAATGGATGCTGAAGAATTAAATGAAACAACAATGGATATTAATTCAAGAATTTTAAGAAAAATTACTGTTGATGATTTAATAGCTGCAGATGAAGTATTCTCAA
>DAOPJC010000013.1:0-15660 GCA_035399485.1 Bacilli bacterium | reverse complement strand
TTTGTCATGTCTATAATAACATATTATTTTACATTTGACAAAATTTAGATAATCACAAGGTATAATTTTAAGTTAATTTTAATTTTAAATATTTTATTAAATACGAAATAACTACTACTGTATATAAAAATTCTATATAATTAAATTCTATTATCATTCTTACAATCATTACTACTAAAATAACTAAAAATACTAAAACTGCTTTCCCTACTTTTTTTATTAGTTTAGAAATCATTTTTATCCCTTACCATTCTATTATTTTAATAACATAATGCAACCGACATGTCTAATATAACATATAGAATAATATATTTTCAAATAATTAGTTCGTTTTTTTATGACATTTTACAACAATTTACACTTTTTGTGTTAATTCATCTAATTTTTTAGTTTTATCTATTCTTTCAAATAAAGGAATTGCTGTATTTACTTTATAATTTTCGACTTTATTTTTAGTTTCAGATAATTCTATTCCCAATTGAGAACAAATTCTCTCAGCTGTTTCTGGTAAGAAAGCTTGTAGTGAATATGTACATTCCCTAATTGAATCTAATAGATTAAATAATACTGTTTCAAGTCTATCTTTTTTTTCTTCTTCTTTAGCTAAAGCCCAAGGCATAGTTTCATCAACATATTTATTACTTCTACGTAAAACATTAAATATTTCTTCAATAGCTGCACCAATTTCTAATTTATCCATTTTACCAGCTACTTTTTCTTTTAAAGAAATAACTTCATTATTTAATTCAGAATCTACTTCTTCATTAATATTTTTATTACTTACTACCCCATCAAAATATTTATTTGCCATAGAAATAGTTCTATTAACTAAGTTACCTAAAATATTTGCTAAATCACTATTAATTCTTTCAATTAATAATTCATATGACATTACACCATCACTACTAAATGGGATTTCATGTAATAAGTAATATCTTACTGCATCTACTCCAAATTCTTTTGCTAAATCATCAGCATATATTACATTACCTTTAGATTTACTCATTTTTCCATCACTCATTATTAACCAAGGATGTCCAAATACTTGTTTTGGCAATGGTAAATCTAAACTCATTAAGAAACATGGCCAATATATAGTATGAAAGCGAATTATATCTTTTCCAATTAAATGTAAATCAGCTGGCCATAATTTGGAAAATTCTTCTGTACTATTATCTACATCATAGCCTATATTTGTAATATAGTTTGTTAGAGCATCTAACCATACATAAACTACATGTTTTGGATCAAAATCTACTGGGATACCCCAGTTAAATGAAGTTCTTGATACACATAAATCTTGTAATCCTGGTTTCAAGAAATTATTAATCATTTCATTCTTTCTTGCTTCAGGTTGAATAAATTCTGGATGATTTTCAATATATTTAATTAAATCATCTTGATATTTAGATAATTTAAAGAAGTAGGCTTCTTCACTTTTTAATTCAACTTCTCTTCCACAATCTGGACATTTTCCATCAACTAATTGTGTTTCAGTAAAGAAAGATTCACAAGGTGTACAATAATATCCTTCATATTTACTTAAATATATATCACCTTTATCATACATTTTTTTAAATATATGTTGAACTACTTTCTCATGATTCTTATCTGTTGTTCTTACAAAATTATCATAACTTGTATTCATTATATCCCAAATATTTTTAATTTGAGAAGCAACATCATCAACAAATTCTTGAGGTGTTATACCTTTTTCCTCTGCTTTTATTTGTATTTTTTCACCATGTTCATCTGTACCTGTTTGAAAATAAACATTGTATCCTTGTAATCTTTTAAATCTTGCGATTGCGTCAGCTAAAACTACCTCATATGTATTACCAATATGTGGTTTACCTGATGTATAAGCAATTGCTGTTGAAATATAATATTTTTCCATCTTTATTCCTCCTCATCAGTACTTCCAGTACTTCCTTTTCTTATTTTTGATTCATCATCGTCATCAACTTTTAAATAATTAACAAATATACCTTGTACTATTCTTTGCCCTTTATTTAAAGTGATATCACTATTTCCTTCATTTTGAACTGCTATCCAAATATGACCTTCATTTTCTTTATTGTTATAATAGTCACTATCAATAACACCTACTTGATTGCAAAGTCTTAAATTATATTTAAAACCCATACTACTTCTTACAACTAATAATAAAACTTCTCCCTCATTCATTGAAGTCTTTATACCTGTAGGAATTTTCACTATCTCTTTTGGTTTAATTATATAATCTTTTAAAACTGAAATATCATAACCTGCACTTCCACTTGTTTGCCTTTTTGGTACTATAATACTTTCATATAATTCTTTAGAATCTGATATATCATCTTTAAATTGTTTAAAACTTATTTTTTCAAAACTACGCATATTTCACCTCTTTATAAACAAAAAAATTACCCCCAATTAAGGGCGTAATTTACGCGGTACCACCTTATTCATAATATTACTAAAATATTACCTTATATATTTAACGCATATCACGGCTTAACTTACATATCAATCAAGCAGTTCAGGAACCATTCGAAATAAACATCATTTGCTTAGCTTTCACCTACCTAAGCTCTCTATAAAACTATTTTATTTTTCTTTCCATCAAAACTTTTATGCTGTTATTGTAGCACAACAAATACTATTGTTCAAGATATTTCTCTAAAAAAGATTTAAAGCATAATAAAACTTTTTCTACTTCGTATGACAAATTTTTACTATATATTATTCCACCATATAATATTCCATTATAAAATATGGGAAATATATTTTTATCTTTAAAACTTGTTTCATTTTTCTTAATAAATTGTTCTAATTCTTGCTCACTTAGTATTAAACTATTTTTATTATAATATATTCCACCTATGCTAAAAATATTTATATCTATAGATATTTCTTTTTTTATTGAAGCAATAATTGAATCAAATATATGTTTATTATAAATATCGTCAGATGATTTCTTTATTACTATCTGATCATCTAAAAGTGAAATATCTAAATTTTCCTGATCTAATATATGAAGTTTATTTCTTATTTCTTTTGGTATAACAATTCTCCCTAAACTATCTATTTTTTTATTAATATACATGTATCTAAACTCCTTTTTATTATCTAAATTTATTTTGTCTATATTTGTATTTTATATACTAAAAATATTAATATATGATATAATTGATAAAAATAAGGAAGTGTTCTATATGGATAAAATATATGTTATTGGTCATAAAAAACCAGATACTGATAGTGTTACATCTGCTATTTCTTTATCATATTTAAAGAATAAATTAGGCATGAATACTATTCCTATGGTTTTGGGAAATATTAACAATGAAACAAAATATGTTTTAGAATATTTTAAATGTAAAATACCTAATTATTTAAATGATGTTAAATTACAAATTAAAGATATTAATTATGGAAAAGATGTTTTTATAAATGAAAATTGTAACATATTAGAGACATTTAATTTTATGAATGAAAACGCTATTAGCACAGTTCCTGTAATTAATGACCATGAAAAATTTTTAGGTGTTATTTCTATGAAAGAAATATCTAAAGATTTAATAATGGGTAATTTTGAAAAGCTAGATACTACTTATAATAATATTATTAAAGTATTAAAGGCTAAAGAATTGTTAAAATTTAATGATGATATAAAAGGAAATATTATTGTTGCTTCATATAAAAGTACAACATTTATTGAAAATATATCTTTGAGTAATAAAGATATATTAATTGTTGGAGATAGACATAGTATTATTGAATATGCAGTTAAAAATAAAGTAAAACTTTTAATACTTACAGGTAGTAGTAAAATAAAAGATGAGCACTTAGAAATTGCTAAAATGAATAATGTTAATATTATTAAAACTGAGTTTAGTGCTTTTAATGCTGCTAGAAATATAGCACTTAGTAAATTAGTAAAAGATGTTATGAATGATCATGATATTATTGGTTTCAATGAAAATGATGATGTTAATGATTTTATTGATGTTGCTAATAAAACTAAACATTCAATTTTTCCTGTTATTAATAATGATAATAAATGTATGGGAACTATTAAATTAGCTGATTTAGCTGATAAAAAAAGAAAAAGAGTAATTCTTGTAGATCATAATGAATATGAACAAAGTGTTGATGGTCTTGAAGAAGCTGAAATAGTAGAAATAATAGATCATCATAAAATTGGTTCTTTAGGTACTAATATGCCTATTAATTTTAGAAATATGCCTGTTGGAAGTACAAATACTATAATTTATATGCTATATAAAGAAAATAATGTTACCATTCCTAAGAATATTGCAGGATTAATGCTTTCTGGTATTTTATCTGATACACTACTTTTTGCAAGCCCAACTACTGCTGATTTTGATAAAATGGTAGTAAATGAATTATCTTTAATAACAAAACTTGATTATAAAAAATATGCACTTAATATGTTTAAGGCAGGTTCTGCATTGAAAGGTAAAACTGAAGAAGAAATATTCTATACTGATTTCAAAAATTTCTTAATTGATAATAAAAAAATAGGTATAAGCCAAGTTTCTACAATTAATGCTGATGACATTTTAAACAATAAGGCTAATTATATCAATTTAATTAACAAACTATCAAAAAATAATGATTATTACATAGCAGCTTTATTTGTTACTGATATACTAAACAATGGTTCTTATATTATATATAATGATAATGCTGAAGAAATACTTGATAATTGTTTTGATATTAGCTTAGAGCAAGGTAAATTTTTACCTAATTTAATTTCAAGAAAAAAGCAAATTATTCCAGCTATTATGGAAAAAATAAAATAAAGAGGTTTAATCCTCTTTATTTTTTTTAATTATGTTTAATAAATCTATTAAGTAATATATAAAATGTTTATCTAATTTTACAATATCTAGAGTAATTAACATATTTTTACCTTGCATAGAAAATCTAAACATTCTTGATAATAATATCACTTCACTAAATAATTCTTGAACATTTATTTTTTCTAATAATACTGAATCTATAGTAATAATAATATTATTTTTTGTTTGTCTTATTTTATTTATATTTAATGATTTAGCTAATTTTTCAAACCATTCCTCATACATATATATTATTGTATTATCTGATAATCTACCAAATCTATCTTCTAATTCAGCCTTTGTTTTGTTTAATTTTTCTAAAGAATCTATTTCGTTAATTTTTTTATGAATCTCAATTTTTAATTCTTCTTCTGTTACATAATTATCATTTATACTTGTTTCTACATCTACTAATGGTTGTGATAATTCTTCTGACTCTTCAGTTTTTGTTTCAATTCCCTTTAATCTATTTATTTCGTTATTTAACATCTCCATAAATAATTCTATTCCTATAGAATCAACAAAACCTGCTTGTCTGCTACCTAATATATCACCTGCTCCTCTTATTGATAAATCACGCATGGCAATAGCAAATCCACTACCTAATTCAGTAAATTCTTTAATAGCTTTTAAACGTTTAGTTGCAATTTCTGATAATATTCGTGATTTATTATACATCAAATAACAATACGCTATTTTATTACTTCTACCTACTCTTCCTCTTATTTGATACAATTGCGATAAACCAAATCTATCAGCATTATATATTATTAAGGTGTTAACATTAGGAATATCTATTCCTGTTTCAATAATAGTCGTACATAATAAAACATTAAATTCTTTATTATTAAATCTTTCCATTATATCTTCTAACTCAGTTTTATTCATTTGTCCATGAGCTATTTCAATTTTTGCATCAGGTACTAATCTTGATAACTCAATTTTTTTATTATATAACATTTCAATATCATTATATAATATAAAGCATTGCCCTTGCCTTGATAATTCCTTATAGATTGCATCTTTTATAATGCTATTATTTTCTGATAAAACATAAGTTTGAATAGGATATCTATCCATTGGGGGAGTTTCTATTAATGATAAACTTCTTAATCCTGTCATAGACATTTGCAATGTTCTTGGTATTGGAGTCGCAGATAAAGTTAAAACATCAATTATATTCTTATATTCTTTAATTTTTTCTTTATGTTTTACCCCAAATCTTTGCTCTTCATCTACAACTAGCAATCCTAAATCTTTATATATTACATCATCACTTAGTATTCGATGTGTACCTATCAATAAATCTATTTTACCTTCTTTTAATCTTTTTAAAACTGCGGCTGCTTTTTTTGGAGTTACAAATCTATTTAATATTTCAATATTTACAGAAAATGATTTGAATCTTTCTTTTGCATTTTGAAAATGTTGATTTGATAATATTGTCGTAGGACATAAAATTGCGGCTTGTTTTCCACCTAAAATTGCTTTGAATATTGCTCTAAAAGCTACTTCAGTCTTACCATATCCTACATCACCACATAGCAATCTATCCATTGGATGAGGACTCTCCATATCATTTTTTATTTCTTCTAATACTTTAATTTGATCTTCTGTTTCATTATAATTAAATTCTTTTTCAAAATCAATTTGCATTTGATCATCTTTTGGATAAGCAAACCCTACTATTGATTCTCTTAAAGCATATAAATTTAATAGTTCTAAAGCAATATCTTCAATTTTTTGTTTTGCTTTAAATTTGGTTTTTTCCCAATCAGATGAACCAAGTTTATTTAATCTAGGGGCATATCCTTCTTTTGAAGAATATTTATTTATCATATCTATTTTTTCAACTGGAATATATAATTTATCAGAATCTCTATATTCAATAAGTAAATAATCCTTACTTAAACCATTTTTTTCTAATGTTTTTAAGCCACAGTACTTACCAATCCCATGCATAGAATGAACAACATAATCACCAACATTTAATTTAGATAAATCTCTTATTTTAGTACCCAATTTAAATTTTGTTTTATATATTTTATTATCATCAAATGAAAAAATATCTCTTTCACATATAAAAATTCTATTATCATATATAAAACCTTTATTCATTTGATGAATTATTAAATTAATTTTATCATTATATATATTATCTTCATTAGTAAGTATTATATTTTTATTTTTTAATTCTTCAATTAGTTTATTTGCTCTTTTTGAATTTGATATACATAAAACAACAGTTTCATATTGCTTTAGATATTTATTTAATATTTCATTAATTTCATCACTTTTTGTAGGAAATTTATTTATCTCTTTTATTTTTTTAACTTTTTTATTTATTGATTCATTAGAATCGAAACTTATGAAATCATATTTATTTATTATCTTCAGATCTTCTAATTTATTCATGTATAAAGTTGTGGCAGGTAAATTAGAATCTATACTATAATTTATAGTCTCATCCATTAAATTCTTATAACTATTATATAATTGATTATAATCATTAAAAATACATATATCATCTACATAATCATAAATAGAAAATACTTTTTCATAATTTATTAAATCTTTATGAGTTAAATTAGTTATATCTACATCTTTCTCTATTAAAAACTCACTTATAGGAAATACATCTATTGATTCTATATTTTTAATAGTTAATTGATTGTTAATATCAAAAATCCTGATAGAGTCAATTTCGTCTCCCCAAAATTCTATACGAATTGGATATTCCTCAAAAATAGGAAATATATCTATTACATATCCACGAACTGAAAAATCACCTGTTTTATTAACAAGTGTCTCTCTATCATAACCAATATTAAACAAATTATTTTCTAATTCTTTTATATTATATTGTTTTCCTTTTTCCAATGATATTGTTTTATTTTTAAATAAATCTTTATCTGGTAAAAATCTAAGTAAACCCATTAAATTTGTAATTATAATATATTTATTATTAGTCAAAAGTTGTTTAATTGTTTCAATTCTATTTATCTTTAATTCAGGTGAAGTTGCTAATGCTTCACTAGTCAAAAAATCATCCATTGGGAAGAGTAAAACATTACTAGTATAATTATTAGTTAATTGATATATTTTATTAGCTTCATATAAAGAATTTGTTACAAATAAAATACTTTTATTATTTTCTTCATATATATTCTTAAGATATATTGCTTTCAATTCATCTGTTAAACCATATACTTCTTTATTATTTTCAAATATTGTATTAAATATTGACATGTTTTATCCTCCCTTCAATGCAAAAATGATACATAAGTATCATTACTAATTATATTTATTCATTAAATTTTCAAAAGATAATTCAAAATAATCATCAATTATATTTTTTGTTTCATTAATAATTCTATCAATTTCTAATTTTTCTTCTTTAGAAAAATTACCTAAAACATAATCTTTTATATCTTTATCTTTAGTTTTTGAAATTCCTATTTTCAATCTTTTATATTCTTGAGTTCCTAAATGATTTTCAATATTTCTAAGACCATTATGGCCACCACATGAGCCTTTTAGCTTTAATTTTATTTTACCGCATTCCATATCTAAATCATCACTAACAACTAAAATATCATTAATATCTATTTTATAAAATTTAACATATTGAATTACTACTTCTCCTGATAAATTCATATATCTTTGTGGCTTCAAAAATATGACTTTATCACCTTTTATTATTCTTTCATAATATAGTCCATCAAACTTTTTTTTATAATCATTATCTGAAATATTTAAATAATTATCTATAACCATAAAACCTATATTATGTCTTGTACCAATATATTCCTTACCCGGATTTCCCAATCCTACTATTAATTTCATTTCATCACCTACTTATGATATAAATTATATACTTCTGATTTTGGAATATTAAACTCTTTCGCTACTATCTTAATAGCGTCCATTGGCTTACTTCCATCCTCTATTAATAACTCTATTTTTTCTAAAATATTATCAGAAGAAAACTCTTTTTTATTTTTATTTCCCTCTACTACTATTACAATTTCACCTTTAACATCTTTAATTAAAGGAATTATTTCTTCTATTGTTCCTCTATATATTTCTTCATATTTTTTACTTATTTCTCTTGAAATAGAAATTTTTCTATTTCCCAAAATTTCCATCATCGCAATTAAGGTTTTTTCTAAACGATGAGGTGCCTCATATATAATAAAAGTATTTTTTAATTCAGATAATTCTTTTAATTCTTTATCTCTTTGAGTAGCTTTATTATTAAGAAAACCATAATATAAAAATGGCATTGGCTCTAATCCAGAACATATTAGTGCAGGAATTAAAGCAGTTGCACCAGGTAAAGCTATAACATTATAACCTTCTTTAATTACAAAAGCTGCAATTTCATATCCAGGATCACTAATTACTGGTGTCCCTCTATCACTTACTAAGCCTATATTTTTACCTTCTTTTAAAGCTTCTAATACTAAATTCCTATTTTTTTCTTCATTGAATTTATGATTTGCTATCATATGTTTTTTTATATTCAAATGATTTAAAAGTAAACCTGTAACTCTAGTATCTTCTGTTAATAAAAAATCTACTTGTTCTATTGTTTTTATAGCCCTTAAAGTAATATCATCCATATTTCCTATTGGAGTTGGTATTAAATATAAAGTTGGACTATTGTCATAACTTTTTTGAGACATATTATCACCTTTTTTCAAAAAATTGTTTAATTTCTTCAGTATATTCACCATTATCTAAATGAGAATATAATGGATTCATAATTTTAATTCCAGATTTACCATTCTTTGAACCCTCAATTAATAATATATTTGCATCTTTATCTTTTTTTGGATAAACAAATTGTATTCTTTTAGGTTCTATATTATTTTTTTTCATGGCTACTATAATATCTATTAGTCGTTCTGGTCTTTGAACAATCGCTATTATACCATTATTTTTTAATAATTTTTTAGAAATTTTAAATAATCTTTCTATATCTAAATTTATTTCATGTCTTGCATATGTTTTGTAACAACTTTCATTAACATTTGAATTATCATTATATTTAAAATATGGTGGATTGCATGTTATTACATCATATGTATCAGATTCACATTCCATATAGTAATCATTTATATCTTGATTTAGAATATTAATTTGCTTTTCAAGTTTATTTTCTTTGACAGATTCTATTGCTAAATCATATACTTCTTTTTGAATTTCCACGCCATCTATATGAGCATTTGTTCTTGTAGACAATATTAAAGGAATAGGAGCATTTCCACATCCTATATCTAATATTTTCTTATCTTTCTTGTTAATTGTAACAAAATTTGGTAATAATACAGAATCTAAAGAAAAATTAAACATTTCATTATCTTGATATATATACATATCATTATAACCCAATAAATAATTTTTAGTTCTTGTCATTTTTACTTTTTTCTAATATTGTTCCATCTGATAATATGATTTTATATTTTCCACATAATACATCAACTGATGAAACATATCCATCTATATTATTTATTCTTACCTTTTTACCTACATTTGGCATATCTTTTTTACATTCTCTATAATTATCATCTTCATATTTTAAACAACATAACAATCTTCCACAAACACCATTAATTTTATTTGGATTTAATGCAATATTTTGATTCTTAGCCATATTGATTGAAACACTATCAAAGTCGCTTAATACTTTTGAACAGCAAAATTCTCGACCACAATGACCTAATCCACCTATTTCCCTTGCCTTATCTCTTACACCAACTTGTCTTAATTCAATTCTTGTTTTATATATTGATGCTAGTTCTTTTGCTAAATCTCTAAAATCTACTCTATTATCAGATAAAAATCTAAACACTAGTTGTTGACGATCAAAAGTATATGCTGCATCAATTATTTGCATATTTAAATTATATTTTTTAATTAATTCACGGCATTTATTTAATGTTTTTTTAACATCATTAATATTTTTAATATTATCTTCATAGTCTTTTTTACTTGCTATTCTTATTACTCTTTTTAATGGAGAAGAAAGTTTTTTAGAATCTATTTTAAATATTTCTCCCTCAACTGTACCAAATTGTTGTCCTTTCTCAGTTTCAACAATTACTGTAAGTTTATTTTTTAATTTTAAATTATTTGGAGAAAAATAATAAGTTTTTGTTTTTTCTTTAAAACTAATACTAACAACATCTAACATTTTCTTTACCACTCATTTCTATAACAAATTTATCAATTAATAAATTTATATTAACATTATATTTAACTCTATCTATCATATCTATAATAACATTTATTTTATTAGTTATTTTATTAATACTATTATTACTATCTATTTCTTTGATAGTTTTGTCATATTCTATAAAATTTTTAATAATACCATTTGTTTTATATTTTAAAGCATCATAATATAACCATTTAATTAATTCAAACATTTTTAATATATCTTCTCTAGAATTATATTTATCTAATATAACTGTATTGGTAAATAATAGAGTTTCTTTTTTATTTTTTTCCAAAAATGTGGCTATTTTAATTATATTTTCTATATCATTATTTACTAACTCTTCTATTTTTTCTTTTTCCTCATAATTGCTGTAATATAAATTTCTAATTTTACTATTTAAATCACTTGTTTTATATTTATCAATTAATGATATAATTTGGCATCTTGATATTATTGTATCTAATAACATATATCTAGATGGAACAACTATAATTGCGATTATATTTTCTTCTGGTTCCTCTAAAAATTTTAATATTGTATTTGATGATGATGAATTTAATTTTTCTGCATCTTCAATTAAATAAATTCTTTTTTTACCTTGCAAAGCTTTATTTTTGAACTCTCTTTGTAATTCTTGTAAAGCCTCTTTTTTAATTTGTAATGTATCAGAATTAATTACTTTTAATTCAATATAATTCTTATCTTCTATTGCAGAACATATATTACATTCTTTCTCATCATGATCATTTTTTATACTATTTGGACAAACTATATATTTTATAAATTGCATTATAAATGAATTATAATCTTGATAACTATTTGTTTCAAAAATATAAGCATGACTTAATTTATTGTTTTTTATTGAATTAACTAATGTTTCAACTGCTACTGGTTGATCACTCTTATATTTTTCAAACATTTATATCACCTCAATATATTAATAATGATACAACAATAATAGATAAAAATGCTGGTATACCTAATATTGTTGTATATGTCAGTGTTACTAAATTTATTGGAATTATTAAATTTATTGGTGATATTAATAAATTATAACCATAAATTATAATAAAACTTAAAATTACTCTTCGAACTATTTTTATTATTTTCTTTAACATTTTCCACCTCAATATAGATTATGGACAAATATTAAATTTATTCTTTAATTATTTATTTTTTTTCTATCTTCTAAAGCCATTTCTAAAGTTAATGAATCTAAATAATCTATTTCTGCCCCCATTGGAACACCATGAGCTATTTTTGATATAGTTATATTTTTGCCTTCTAATAGCTTTGTTATATACAATATTGTAGTTTCACCTTCGATACTTGGTTTTAATGCAAATATTATTTCTTTAATATCTTCATTTTTTAATCTTTCTAATAATAAATCTATTTTTATTTCATTTGGAGAAATTCCATCTAATGGTGAAATTAATCCTCCTAAAACATGATATAGTCCATTATATGAACCTACTCTTTCAAATAAATTTACATTTTTTGGTTCTTCTACTACACATATTGTATTATTATTTCTTGATTCATCTTTACAAATATCACAATAATCATCTTCACAATAATTATTACATTTTTTACATCTTTTAATACTATTTTTTATATTTCCCACTGTAGTAGAAAATAAAGTCACAATATCTTGATCTAATTCAAGAGTTGCCAATGCCATTCTTTCAGCAGATTTTTCTCCTACACCTGGTAGTTTTTTATAGCATTCTATTAAATCTTTTAAACTCTTTGGGTAATTCATTAGAATAATCCTGGCATTCCTTGAGTGTATTTACCCATTTTTTGTTCTGTCACTTTGTCTATTTGTTTATTTAAATCATTTACTGCTACTAAAATCATATCTTCTAAAAGTTCAATATCTTCTTTTTCTAATTGATCTATATCTATTTTTACAGATGTAATTTGTTTTTCACCATTTGCCTTCATTGTTAGAAAAGAATTCTTTGTTTCAAATTCCATCGCATTAATTTCTTTTTTTGCATTTAGCATATCCTTTTGTAAATTTTGGGCTTGTTTCATCATTGCTTGTATATTCATATTATTATCTCCTATTCGTATTCTATTATATTTTCAAAATATTCGTTTAATTCATTTTTATTCTCTACTTTAGAGTTTATTTTATTTAAATCGTAATCTTCTGGAATATATAAAAATTCTCTTGTTTTTGAATTAAATTCTTTTTTAATTATTTCCCAGGAAATTTTATTTGTAGAAATTATTTTATATTTCATTGACATTTCTTTATTTAAAAAGTTCTCTATATCTAATATATTCTTATTAAATTCTTCCATACTTCCATTTGTATCGTAAACAAATAAGATATATTCATCACTTGCAGCTTTTAATTCTCCATCCATTAATAAAGATACAATCTTTGTATATTTTGGATTTCCCACATAATCTGCTAATTCTTTAAATTTAATTTTCATATCAGATAAAATAGTTTTTTTAAATCTAGATAATGTATTTTCTATTCTAATCTTTTGAATTTCTTCAAAACTAATACAGTTATCTGAATTATTAATTTTTTCAGTTTTTTCTTCTTCTATTTTTTTATCTATTTTAATTTCTTCTTTTATTATTTTTTGTGGTTCTTCTTTTTTAATAATTTTTTCTTCTTTTTGTATTAAAATACTTTCATCATTAATTATATTATTATCTATACTACACTCTTTAATCATAAAAAGTTCTATAGCTAATTTTACATCATTAACATGTTTAATATCATTCAATAATTTATTAGACTTATCTAATATATCTATTATAAATTCTTTATCAAGATTTTTAATTAATTCTAACTTGTTTTTATAGTTATCAATTTCATTTCTAGAATAGTTTGGTATAATTTTTAATAATAATATTTCTTTCAAAGTAATTGTTATGTTTTCTAAAATCTTAATTAAATTTTTTCCATTTTCATTATAATTATCTATTTTTTTTAAAATACTTTGAATATCCTTATTATAAATATTATCTATAAAATCTATTTTTTCTTGATTAGATATTGAACCATTTATATCATGTATATCTTCAATATTTATTGCTTTATTTTTATATGAACTAACTTGATCTAATAGATTAATTGAATCTCTCATTCCACCATCAGAAATGTTTGCTATTTCTAATAATGATTCATCTGTTATATCTATTTTTTCTTGTTCAGATATATATTTTAATCTTTCAGTAATTTGCTTTATAGTAAGCTTTTTAAAGTCAAAACGCTGACATCTAGATAAAATAGTTGCTGGTATTTTATGCGGTTCTGTTGTAGCTAAAATAAATATTATATGATTTGGTGGTTCCTCTAAAGTTTTTAATAAAGCATTAAAAGCACCAGTTGTAAGCATGTGAACTTCGTCTATAATATATATTTTATATTTACCTGTTGAAGGTACTAAATTTACCTTATTTCTAATGTCTCTAATTTCGTCAACACCATTATTTGAAGCAGCATCTATTTCTATAATATCTGTTGCTTGTTTATTATTGATTTGTGTACAACTTACACATACATCACATGGAATTGCATTTACATTATCCATACAGTTTACAGTCTTTGCTAGTATTTTTGCTATAGAAGTTTTACCTGTACCTCTAGGTCCTGTAAACAAATATGCATGAGATATTTTGTTATTTACTATTGCATTTTTTAGTGTCTCAACGATGTTTTTTTGGCCAACAACTTCATTAAAATTTGATGGTCTATATTTTCTATATAATGCTTGATACATTCTATCACCTCATACCCTTTAATTATAACATATTTACTATACTTTTACTATACAAAAAAAAGAAAATAAAAGTCATTTTCTTTTTAATTTAAAAAAATTATTTAATATTTTTTTTGATAATTCTGGATATATATTATTATGTATTTCAATTTTATTATTATTTTTAAATACAATATTATTATTTTCAATTTGACCAAATAATTTTGAATCTGTTGCATAATATATTTTACTTATTCTTGCTTGTTCAATAGCACCACAACACATAAGACATGGTTCTAATGTTATATATATTTCACAATCATCTAATCGCCAATTATTAAGTTTTTTACAAGCTTTTTCAATTGCTATTATTTCCGCATGTTTGATCACATTATTTGTTTTTTCTTTTTTATTATAACCTTTAGAAATAATTACATTATTTTTTACTATTACTGCTCCAACTGGAACTTCATTGTTTTTATAAGCTTTTTTTGCCTCTTTTAAAGCAATCATCATATATTTATTAGTATTTTCCATAACATCACCATTTTTATATATTAAAAAAGCACACACGTTTAGAGAATCTTAAGGCTGCCGTCTTCCAACTCTGACCTGGTTCGAATATAAACGTTGTGCATTAATAATATACTATATTTTATTATATAAATCAACTATTTATATTTAATGTTTCACATGAAACTATATTTTTAATTATTAAATTATTTAATGTTTCACGTGAAACATATATATTATTAATAATATAAATTTTAGTTTCACGTGAAACATACATATTAATTTAAAAAGAAAATAATGTTTCATGTGAAACATTATTTGTCTTCTAATATAATAT
>DAOPJC010000012.1:0-15955 GCA_035399485.1 Bacilli bacterium | reverse complement strand
AAACTATTAGCCAAAGAATAGGTAATCTTTTTCATGATGTATTATATGAAGTATATAAAAATGATATAAAAGATTATGATAAAGTTATTAATGAAGTGGTTGATAAATACTTTGATAAAGATAGTAATAAAGATAAGTTTTATATAGAAAAATATCGTAAGGCTTTAAAACAATTAATATCTTTATTAGATGAACAACTAAGTAAAACTGATTATCATAATGAATATTTTGAAGAATGGTTTAGTGTAGAAAAAGAAAATGATTTAAATATAAAAATATTAGGTAAAATAGATAAAGTATTAACTTTAAAAGATAATGATAATACTTATGTAATTGTTGTTGATTATAAAACTGGTGCTTTACATGGGGATTTTAATAAAGTTGTTCATGGTTTTGATATGCAATTATTATATTATTTATATTTAATTAAGAATAGTAATAAAATTAATAATCCCAAATTTACAGGTATGTATTTACAATCTATAATGACTGATGTATTAGGAAGTACTAAGAATAAGACTTATGAAGAATTAATTAAAGATAACATGAAATTATTTGGCTATACAATATCTTCTTTAGATAGATTATATGAAATAGATCATAATTATAATGAAGATAGTTATATTAAATCTATGCGTGTAAAAAAAGATGGTTCATTTTATTCATATAGTAAAGTATTAAGTGAAGAGGTAATAGAAGAGTTAATCAATATAGTAGATAATAATATTAATGAGGCAATATCTTCAATTAATAATTCTTCATTTGATATTAATCCTAAAAAAATTGGTAATGATTTAGTTGGATGTGAATATTGTCCTTTTAAAGATATTTGTTATATGAACAATAATAATATAGTTGATTTAAAAGTAACTAAAAATCTTGAATTTTTAGGAGGCGATGAATAATGGCAGAAACTAAATGGACAAAGGAACAATTAGATGCAATATATCAAAGTGGTAAGAATATTATAGTATCTGCTGGAGCGGGTAGTGGTAAGACTGCTGTTTTAACTGAAAGAATAATAGAAAAATTAAAAACTGGTATTTCTATTGATGATATGATTGTTTTGACCTTTACTAATGCTGCAGCTTTTGAAATGAAAAAAAGAGTTAGGGATAAAATAGTAGATAATTTAAATGAATATGAATTTTTAAAAGAACAATTATATTTATTAGATCAAGCTACAATCACAACATTTGATAGTTTTAGTTTATCAATAGTAAAGAAATATCATTATTTATTAAATATTGATAAAAATATTAAAATAATAGATAATGTTATATTAACTTTAAAAAAACAAGAGATTATTGATGAAATATTTAACGAATATTATGATAAAAAAGAATTCTTAGATTTATTAGATGTATATACTAATAAAGATGATGAAAATATTAAAAAATATATAATAAATATATATGATAAAATTGATAGTATTTGTAAGAAACAAGAATATTTAGATAATTATATGGCTAATTATTATAATGATAATTTTATTGATTCTAAAATTACTGAATATATGAATATCATAAATGAAACTAGAGATATTATTACAATATTAATAGATAATATTAAAAATAATGTTAATGATGAAATATTAAGTACTTTTATAAACAATATAGAAGAATCATTATATGATTTAAATTATTGTAAAAAATTTGATGATTATAAAAAGATATTAGATGATTACAAATTACCTAGTATGCCAACTAGTAAAAAGATTGATGAAGATGAAAAAAATGAAATTAAGAATTATTATGACAAATTAAAATTATATATTGAAGATATAAAAGACTTAATTAATTATAGAGATATTGATGAAATAAAAGAACAACTTATTTCTACTAAGAAATATGCTAATGTAATTGTTGACATAATAAAAGAATTAGATATTAGATTATTTAATTATAAGAAAGAAATTAATAGTTACGAATTTAGTGATATAACAAGACTCGCTATAAAAATATTAGAAGAAAATGAATATATTAGAAATGATATAAAGAATAAAACTAATGAAATAATGATTGATGAATATCAAGATACTAATGATATTGGTGATTATTTTATATCTTTAATAAGTAATAATAATATTTATATGGTAGGAGATATTAAACAATCAATTTATCGTTTTAGAAATGCTAATCCTAAAATATTTAAAGATAAATACGATTCATATAAGAACAGCGATAAGGGATACGCAATTGATTTAAATAAGAATTTTAGATCTCGTTCTGAAGTATTAAATAATATAAATCTAATATTTGATCATATAATGGATGATGATATTGGAGGTGCTTCATATAAAAAAGAACATAATATGTTCTTTGGTAATAATAAATATGAAGAATTAGGTAAGACAAATCAAAACTATAATTTAGAAATATTTAATTATGATTATAAGAATTATGAAGATAATAAGTATTATAGTAAAGATGAAATAGAAGTATTTATGATTGCTAATGATATTATTAATAGAATTAATAATCATGAAAAAGTATTTGATATGAAAAAAGGTATTTTAAGGGATTCTACTTATAAAGATTTTGTTATACTAGTAGATCGTAAAACTACTTTTGAATTATATAAAAAAATATTTGACTACATGGGAATACCTATTACATTACATAAAGATGAAGAATTTGTTTATTCTAATGAAATATATGTAATAAAAAATATATTAAAGCTAATTGATTCAATAAAGAAAAATAATAAAGATGATATTAAATATTCATTTATATCTGTTAGTAGATCATATTTATTTGATTATAATGATAGTGATATATTTAGTAGTGTAACAAACGATAATATTATGACTAATGAAGTATTTAAAGAATTATTCAATAATATTAATGAACTAGTTAATAAGAGTCATTATGAAAGCATTAGTAATTTGATTATTGATATATATAATATATTTGATGTTTATAGTAAATCTATAAGAATAGGTAATGTTGAAAATGTTAATAAGAAATTAGATTATATAGTTGATGTAGCTTCTTCTTTAGAAGAATTAGGTTATGATTTATCTTTATTTATTGAATATTTAGATAATATATTTGATAAAAAAATAGATATTCAATTTAATAGTAAAAGTGATATGGAAAGTAATTCAGTTAATATTATGACTATTCATAAGAGCAAAGGATTAGAATATCCAATATGTTATTTTCCTCAATTATATAAAAATTTTAATAAGGCAGATTTAAAAGATAGATTTATATTTAATTATAATTATGGTATAGTTATGCCTATATTTAATGAAGGATTAAAAGATACAATATATAAAAGATTATTAAGTGATAATTATTTAAAAGAAGATATATCAGAAAGACTTAGAGTATTTTATGTAGGATTAACTAGAGCTAAAGAAAAGATGATTATGATTAATCCAATAAATGAAAGTAATGAGTTAATGCTTCCATTAGAAAATGATATTGTTAATAGTTTAATTAGATTAAAATATTCTAGTTTTGGAGATATTCTAAAGAGTATTAAATCAATAATAAATCCATATATTGTTAATAAAGATATAATTGTAGGAAAAGAATATCAAAAGAATAAAGATATTGACTTAAGTAAAATAGAAAAAGATTATACTGATTATCAAGATATATCTATTAATATAGATAAAAATATTATAAGTAAAGAAAAATATTCTCATACTATAAATGTAATAGAAAAAGGAAATAATGAAATAGGTACAAATATTCATGAAATACTTGAATATTTAGATTTTAATAATTATCAAGATGATATTAATAATTATGATTTAGATGATTTTATGAAAGAAAAAATAATTAAATTATTTGAAATGCCTTTTATGAAATTAAATAATAATACTCAAGTATTTAAAGAATATGAGTTCTATTATAATAATTCACATGGTATTATAGATTTAATTATAGAAAATGAATTTGAAGTAATTATTGTTGACTATAAATTAAAAGATATTTCTAAAGATTATTATGTTAAACAAGTGAGTGAATATATTAATTATGTAAAAACTATTACTAAAAAAGAGGTAAAAGGATATTTATATTCTATAATAGATGAAAATTATAAAATTATTTAGTGTATTTTTATTTAAAATATGATAAAATGAATATATAAATCAATGAGGAAGAATAGTAATAAAATATTTTAATTATAGAGAGCTTATGTAAGGTGTAAATAAGTATTAAAATTTTATGAATCTACTTCTAAGAGAAATTAATCATTTCCGGGTAAAACCGTTATCTAATTAAGGCCAAAATAGGATGGTACCGCGACATACGCTCCTATATTTTGGCTTTTTTGTTTATAAGAGGTGAATTATGGAAGATAAGTATAAAGATATTAGAGTAATAACAAGTGAAGAGTTAGATTTGAAATTAATATTATCTGATATTCCACAAGCAGCATTTTATTATGAAATTATACGTAATAGTGATAATGAAAGTGTCGGCTCGTGTGGCATTAGAATTAAAAAAACTGATGAAAATTATTATTTAGGTAATATTGAATATGAAGTTGACGAAGAATATAGAGGAAATAATTATGCTTATAAAGCTTGCAAATTATTAACTGTAGTTGCTAAATACTTTGGATGTAATGATTTATCCATTACAACAACACCAACTAATTTTGCCTCGTTAAAAATTATTGAAAAATTAGGAGCAAAATTTATTAAGGTTGAAACAGTTCCAGAAAACATAAAATTATATAAACAAAAAGATAGATTTATTTCAATATATAAATGGAATATAAATGACAAGGGAGAGAAGATTAAATGATAGATATAAAATTAATAAGAGAAAATAGAGACTTAGTAAAAGAAAATATTAAAAAGAAATTTCAAGATAGTAAGTTACCTTTAGTAGATGAAGTATACGAATTAGATATTAAATTTCGCGAAGCTAAACAAAATGTTGATAATATGAGAGCTTTAAAAAATACAAAAAGTGCTTTAATTGGTTCATTAATGCGTGAAGGTAATAAAGAAGAAGCTGAAAAAGTAAAAACTGAAATTGCAAATTATGGAACAGAAATAGAAAAAAATGAACAAGAAGAAGAAAGATTACAAGAAGAAATAAAAGCAAAAATGATGGTTATACCAAATATAGTAGATGATAGTGTTCCGGTTGGAAAAGATGATACTGAGAATGTTGAAGTAGAAAGATTTGGTGAACCAGTAGTTCCTACTTATGAAATTCCATATCATGCTGATATAATTGAAAAATTTAATGGATTAGATAAAGATGCTGCTGGAAGAACTAGTGGTGAAGGATTCTATTATTTAATAGGAGATGTTGCTAGATTACATGAAGCTATGATTGCTTATGCTAGAGATTATATGATAAATGCTGGATTCACTTATGCAATACCTCCATTTATGATACGAAGTGATGTAGTTACAGGTGTAATGAGTTTTGCCGAAATGGAAGCTATGATGTATAAAATTGAAGGTGAAGATTTGTATTTAATAGGTACTTCAGAACATTCAATGATAGGTAAATTTAAAGGACAATTATTAAAAGAAAATGAATTACCAATTAATATGACTTCATATTCACCTTGCTTTAGAAAAGAAGGTGGAGCACATGGAATTGAAGAAAGAGGACTATATAGAGTACATCAATTTGAAAAACAAGAGATGATAGTTATATGTGATCCAAAAGATTCAATGGATTGGTATAATAAAATGTGGAAATTAACAGTAGAAATATTTAGAAATTGGGATATACCAGTAAGACAACTTGATTGCTGTACAGGTGATTTAGCAGACTTAAAGGTAAAATCTTGTGATATTGAAGCATGGAGTCCAAGACGACAAAAATATTTTGAAGTTGGTTCATGTTCTACATTAGGAGATGCACAAGCTAGAAGATTAGGTATAAGAATTAAAGGTAATGAAGGAACATATTATCCTCATACATTAAATAATACAGTAGTTGCAACTCCAAGAGGATTAATTGCTTTATTAGAAAATAATTATAATGAAGATGGTAGTGTAACAATACCTAAAGCTTTAAGACCATATATGGGTGGATTAGAAAAGATAATGCCTAAAAAATAGATATAAAAATCTATTTTTTTTTAATTAAATATGTTATAATTAAAAAAATAGGAGGATTATATAATATGAATAAAAAAGGGAAAAAAGGAAAAAAGTTTGAATTTGTTTTTAAAAGACATTATGTAGTATATGCAGTATTATCATTAATAATAGTTATATTACTTTCATTCTTTATATCTAATTATAATAAATGTAAAATATATACTTTAAAATTAAATACTAATGGTTATGTATCTACTAATGGATTAATGGTATTAACAAATAAAAATAACATTTTAGAATTAGGAAAAATCGAATACAAAGGTGATGTTTCAAATATCGTTTCTATAGCGTTAGATTTATGCGTTGAAATAGATAATAAATATGTGTCAATTAGTTCATTTGGTTCCAACTCAGGAGAAGGATTAGATTTACCAAGTTATTTAGAAAGAGTAGCATTCAATATTAATGAAAAAAATGATTCTCATTCAATATTAACAAAGAAAATAAAAAAGAATATTAAAAAAGGTTTATATTTAAAAATTAATATTGTAACTCTTGAAGGAGAACAAGTTGATGAAATATTAAAAATTAATGTTTCAAAAACATATTCAAATAATAAATTGTTTTATTAAGAATGGTTTAAGCCATTCTTTTTCTTATATAATATTAAAAAATAAATATTTGTGATATAATGAAGTTGGTGATGTTATGAATAATTTAGTAAGCATTATAATTCCAATAGGAAGTATTGAATCTTATATAAATGAATGCTTAGAGTGTGTGCTTAAGCAAACATATAAGAATATTGAAGTCATTATAGTTAATAAGTTTTCAAAAGACAATACTATGAAGATATGTAATTATTATTCAAAAAAGGATAAAAGAGTAAAAGTTATTAATATAGATGCTAGAAAATCATTAAATCCTAAAAATGTTGGAATAGAAAATAGTAAAGGACAATACATTACATTTATTGATGGTGGAGACCGTGTAAGTGAAGATTATATTGAATATTTACTAGATAAAGCAAAAAATAATATGGATATGGTTTGTGTAAATTCACATGATATTTCTAAAAAAAGTAATTATTCAAAACAATACAGTATATATAAAGGTAAAGATGTTTTAGAACAATATCTTCATATGAATTTAAGAAGCACTTCTTATGGAAAATTATATAAAAGAGAATTATTTAATGATATTAAATATCCTGAGTGTAATATATATGATGATTTTATGACAACATATAAATTATATGATAAAGCAAATAAAGTATTTAATAGTAAATTAAATAAATATTATATAGTTGAAGATAAAAATATAAAAGCAGCAGAAATTAGTGATAAAGATAAGATGATGAAGATGCAAGCATGTTTAAATATGTTAGAATTCATTGAAAATAATTATCCAAATTTAATAGATTATTGTAAGACAAAGATTTGTTATGAAGCAATTGCGTTATTTAAAATAATGAAAGATGATAAATCTAAAAGACAATTATATAAATATATAAAATTATATAGAAAGTATGCATTAAGAGATAGCAGATTTAATTTCAGTAAAAAATTATTATGTATAAGATCAATATTTGGTTATAATTTTATGAAAATAAGTTTTTATCTAGAAAAAAGTGTGTAACTTTTTTCTTTTGGTATATAGAGAGGTTTAAAAATGAGAGTAGGAGTATTTGATTCTGGACTTGGTGGATTAAATATATTAAAAAGTTTAATTGATAAGAAACCAAATAATGAATATATATATTTTGGTGATACAATTAATTTACCATATGGCAATAAAAGTAAAGAAGAACTATTATTAATTGCGGATAGAATAATTAAATTTATGATTGATTCTAAAGTGGATATTATTATTATTGCTTGTGGTACTATTAGTTCCAATTTATATGATGATATAAAAGATAAATATGGTGTTAAAATAGTTGATTTAATTACACCAATAGTAGCAGATTTAAAAACTATGAATGTTAAAAAAGTAGGTTTATTAGGAACTAAAATGACTATTTTAAGTAAAGTATTTGAAAATAAAATAGAAAAAATAGGAATTAATGTTATTCCTCAAGCTTGTCCAGCTTTTGTAGATATTATTGAAAATAGAAGTACAGAACCATTAGATTATTATATTGATAAATATTTAAAAAATTTAAAATATAGTAAATTGGATTTAATAATACCAGGGTGTACACATTATCCATTAATTAAAAAAGAAATATATGATTATTTAAAAGTAGATGTAATGGATATAGGGAGCTCTGTATGCAAATATATAGACTTAGTAGATAGTAAAAATAGTGTAAAATTATATTTTAGTTTACTTGATGACGAGATAAAAGAAAACGTTAAGAAAATATTAGGTAATTATGATATAGAAGAAAAAAGAATAGACTGGTAACAGTTTATTTTTCTTGATAGTAGAACAAATGTATGATATACTCATATAAGATAAATAGGTGATAAGATGTTAGAAAATTTAAATAAAGAACAATTAGAAGCAGTTAAATATATAGATGGTCCATTATTAGTATTAGCGGGTGCTGGTAGTGGTAAAACAAAAGTCTTAACTACAAGAATAGCTTACTTAGTAGATGGAATAGGTATTGATCCACAATCAATACTAGCGATAACTTTTACTAATAAAGCTGCTAAAGAAATGAAAGAACGTGTTATTAAAATGCTCGGTAATGTTGCTTATCAAATTCAGATATCAACATTTCATTCATTTGGTTTAACTATTTTAAAAGAGTACTATGATAAACTTGGATATGAAAAGAATTTTACAATACTAGATAGTGATGATACTTTGACAGTTGTTAAAAAAATATTAAAGGATATGGGAAAAGATCCTAAGATGTTTAATCCAAAGAATATTCGTAATAGAATAAGTAGTGCTAAAAATGAATTAATGGATTATAAAGAATTAGAAAAATTTGCTAATAATGAAATAGATGAATTAGTAGTAAGCGTATATAAAAAATATCAAGAAAAATTACAAATTAATAATTCATTAGATTTTGATGATTTATTAATGTTACCAATTTTATTATTTAGAACTAATCCTGATATACTTAAAAAATATCAAGAAAAATTTAAATATATATTAATAGATGAGTATCAAGATACTAATGAAGCACAATATTTACTTACTAAAATGATTAGTGCTAAATATAAAAATATTTGTGTAGTTGGTGATAATGATCAATCAATATATTCATTTAGAGGATCTAATTATAAAAATATTTTAAATTTTGAAAAAGATTATAAAGATTCTAAAACAATTATGTTAGAAAGAAATTATCGTTCTACTAAACCAATTTTAGAAGTTGCTAATAATATAATTAAAAATAATAAATTAAGAAAAGATAAAAATTTATGGACAGATATAGAATCAGATAATAAAGTTATATATCATAGGTCTTTAAATGAACAAGATGAAGCTTATTATGTTAAAACACAAATAGAAGAATTAAGAAAAAATGAACCTTTATCTGAAATTGCTGTTTTATATAGAACAAATGCTCAATCAAGAAATATAGAAGAAGCTTTATTAAGAGATAATATTCCTTATAAAGTAGTAGGAAGTATATATTTCTATAAACGAAAAGAAATTAAAGATTTATTAGCTTATTTAAATGTTATATATAATAAGAATGATGATATTAATTTACTTAGAGTAATTAATGTACCAAAAAGAGGAATAGGTTCAAGAACAATAGAAAACTTAGAGATTCAAGCCAATTTATTAGGACAAAGTATATATGATACTATTGAATCTGGGAAAGAATTAGAATTTAAAAAAATAATTGAAGAAATAAAAGAACAACAAGATAAATTATCATTAACAGAATTAGTAGAATTTATTTTAGAAAAATCAGGTATAAAAAAAGAATTAGAAAGTGAAAATACTTTAGAGTCAGAAGTAAGATTAGAAAACTTAGAGGAATTTAAGTCAATTACTAAGAATTTTGAAGAAAGTAAAGGAATAGTATCACTAGATGAATTCTTAAGTGAATTGTCACTTGTATCAGATGTAGAAGAATATAAAAATTTAACTGATGTAGTTACATTAATGACTGTTCATTCAGCAAAAGGATTAGAATTTAATAATGTATTTGTAATAGGTATGGAAGAAGGAATTTTCCCACATAATAATTCATTAGATGATTATAATCAAATTGAAGAAGAACGAAGACTTTGCTATGTAGCAATCACAAGAGCAAAAAAGAAATTATGGTTAATAAATGCTAAAAAAAGAACACTATATGGAATGGATAATATGAATCCAGTTAGTCGTTTTATTAAAGAAATAGATGATGAATTATTATTAAAAGATGCTAAAGATGATAGTATCAATGTAATAAAGAAAGCTGATATGATTGATGAAAATGCTGAATATAGAGTGGGCGATAAAATTAAACATGATACTTTTGGAATTGGTGTTATAGTTAGTGTAGATAAATCAATTCTTTCAATCGCATTTCCACATCCAACAGGCATAAAAATGCTTATGAAAGGCCATAAAAGTATTAAAAAACTGTAAAGTTTATATATAAATAAGTAAAATTTCATTTTTACTTATTTTTTATATAATTAAAAATGATATAATCAAATTAGAAAATAGGTGATTATTATGTTCACAAGTTTAGAAAAATTTTCAAATTCAATTAAGGAATGGATTATTGCAAATCAAAGTAATCCAATATTATGGGTTGGTTTATTTGTTTTAGGATTGGTAGTTTTCTTTGTAACTTATAATGCTTTGCATAAGGATTAGTAATGAATAAGATAAGAAAATTAGTTATTCCTGTAGCAGGAAGAGGCACAAGATTTTTACCAATAACAAAAGCAGTACCTAAAGAAATGTTACCAATAATTGATATTCCTACAATAAATTTACAAGTTAATGAAGCATTAGAAGCAGGTATAGAAGAAATAATATTTGTTATTAATGATAAAAAAGATAGTATTATTAAATATTTTAATAATGATACTGAATTAGAAGAATTTTTAATTAAAAATAATAAAAAAGAATTAATAAATAAAATAAAAGATATTTCTAAGAATATTAAAATATCTTATGTTAAGCAAGAAGAGGCATTAGGTAGTGGTGATGCTATATATAGAGCAAAAGAACTTATTGGTAATGAAGCTTTTGCAATTATGTATGGTGATGATTTAATTAAAGGAAATAGTGCTTTAAAAGAATTAATTGAAATATATAATAAATATGATGCTAATGTTATAGGAATAGGCGAAGTTCCTAAAGAATTAGTTAGTAGTTATGGAATTATATCTTTTAATGAAGATTTAAAACTAGTAGATATAGTAGAAAAGCCTAGTATAGAAGATGCTCCTAGTAATTTTGCAGGTTTAGGGAGATATATAATTAAACCTGAAATATTTGGTATATTAGAAAACTTACAAAAGGGAGCAAATGGAGAATATCAATTTACTGATGCTATGAAAGAATTGATGAACATACAAGATTTTTATTGCTGTAAGTTTAGTGGTACTTATTATGATATTGGAAGTAAATTAGGGTATATAAAAGCAAATATAGCCTATGCTATTGATAGTAATATGAAAGAAGAATTACTTTCTTATATGGAAAAAGTAATAAAAGAAAATAGGTGAGATAATGGTTTATAAAGTTAATGTAACTAATAAAAGGGATTTAGAAAAAATAAGATATGTTGGTGATGATATATCAAAATTACGTGAAATAATAAAATTAGATAATTTAAGAGATTTATCTGTTTATTTTATGATGAATAATCCTGGACTTTCTTATGATAAAGCCTATTTAGTAGCAAAAGGCGAAATGAATCTTTCCGATGCTTTAAAAGTAGAAGAACCAGTAGATAGTTTAGATAATGTCATTGAAAAAGAAAAAGTAAAAGTAAAGGTATTACAATTAGACAATGATAATAAATAATAAAGAGTTTGATGTAGATCAATTAGTAAAAGATTTAAATATCGATAATAGTTTACTAAAAAATTATGGTAATGGTATTTTACTTAGTGATAATGATATTAGTATATTAAATATGTATAATATAGATTATAAAAAATTTAATGATGTTAAATTATTATTATTTGAAATAGAAGAAGTATTAGAAGAATGCGATGATGCAAAAGATTTAGAAGCTCTTTCAATAGATTTATCTGAAAGAAATTACTATCAAAATACTAATAAATAAAAAGAAATTATAATTATACATGGTATAATTATTTAGGTGATATTATGTTTATAAAAGCTATAGAAAATAATTTAGATTGTGTTAAAGCAATTTCAACTGCTTATAAAACACCATCTAGTGATGAAGTAATTAGTAGTATGTTTTCATTTATAGTAATAAATGAAGAAGGATGGGTACTAACAACAAAGAGTGTTGCAAATAATATAGTTTTTGCTGATAAAATTCATACTGATTATGAAAAAGTTAGACAAGAATTATTAGAAAATAAGATTCCTCCTAAAAAAATATTTAAAAAATATAAATTAAATGATGATAGTATAATGATATTTAAAAATGTATTTTTAAATACTATCGCATCATGGACGAATTTAAAAATATTTGCGCATGATACATTAGATTTAGCTCTAATTAAGTTTGATGATCCAAAAGATTTAGTATGTAGTAAATTTCCTATATTTGCAAAAGAAGATGCAAAACAAGGTGAAATGTTATGTCGATTGGGATATCCATATTCTGATTTTAAAGCATTTAAATATGATCATTCAAAAAAAGATATAGTTTTAAATGAAATAGTTGATGGTAATCTACAAATATTTCCATCAGAAGGAATGCTAACAAGATATTTACTAGATAGTAATAAGAATTTAACACTATTTGAAATATCAAATTATTCTTTTATTGGTCAAATTGGAGGACCAATAATTAATAAGAATGGTGAAATAGTGGGATTACTATTAGGAAATGCTTTTAAAGATGCAGAGATTGATATAAATGCAAAAGTAAAAAGAGGAAACAAAGAAGTAGAAATTAAACAAAATAATTTTATTCCTTTAAGTATATGCTTAAATGTTACTGAAATAAAAAAATTCTTAGATGAGAATAAAGTAAAATATAAGACAAAGTAACTTTGTCTTTTTATAATAAATATGTTATAATATAGGTCCTTTTGAGTAGAGGTGAGATAATGAAAATATGTTTAGTTCATGAAGAATATCCAACAGAAACTAATTTTGGTGGAATAGCTACTTATCAAAAAAAATTAGCAACTGACTTAGTTAATTTAGGTCATGAAGTAGTAGTAGTTACAAAAGCATTAAAAGAAGACCAAGATTATATGGAAGATGGAGTTCACGTAATTAGACTTTATGTTGAAGAAACAAAAAATATTTATGATAATTATTATAATTATCGTTTAAAAGTATCTGATAAATTAATAGAATTACAAGATAATAATGAAATAGATATTATAGAAGTTCCTGATTGGGGAGCTGAAACAATTATTTTTGAAAAATATCGTAAAGTGCCTTTAGTAGTAAGATTACATACACCATTAGCAATATGGGCAAAAAATAATAAATCAACTTTAGATCCTGAAATACATGATCAAATGTTAACATGGGAAAAGAAAATGATTGAAAGTGCTGATAAAGTAACTTGTTGTAGTAATATATTAAAGGATTTAGTAATAAAAGAATTAAAAATAAAGAGAAAAGATGAAATAGAAGTAATACCTAATCCTGCTAATTTAAAAGACTTTACTTGTAAGAATGATAAAAAAGAAAAGAATAAATCAATTTTATATTGTGGAAGTATTGAACAAAGAAAAGGTGTATTAATATTAGCTTCTATAATACCAGAATTAATTGAAGAATTAGGTAATGTTAAATTTATATTTGTTGGAAAAGATACTAATAGAAATGATAAGAATATTTCAACAATAGATTATATTAAAGAAATAGTACCTGTTAAATATCATAAAAATTTAGAATTTAAAGGACAATTATCTAATGATAGTTTAAATAGCATTTATAATAATAGTTGTATAGGAGTATATCCTTCTTTATTTGACAACTTTCCATATGTAGCTTTAGAAAGTATGGCATGTGGATTACCATTTATTGGAAGTATTAATAGTGGTATGAAAGAAATGCTTAATAATAATACTGATTATTTATTTGATGGCATTTCAAGTGAAGATTTAAAAAATAAAATTATTAATTTATATAAAGACAAGAAAAAACAAAAGGAAACAAAGAATTATATTTTAACTAAAGTAAATGAATCTTATAATACTAATAAAACAATAGAAAAACTATTAAAAACTTATAAGAATACTTTAAAAGAATATAATATTAAAATGGTAGAAGAAGTAATTAAGAAATATGTTTCAGAAGATATAGAAGATATTAAAAAATTAGATGGTGGTTTAGCTAATTTTGTATACTTAGTTACTACTAGTAACAAAAAATATGTTGTTAAGATATACAAGAAAAGTATTGATAGAAACGCAATTAATGATTTAATAAAAATTGCTAATGAAAATAATATAAAAGTATTAAATACCATTGATAATAATTTTTATAATTATCATAACTGTACAATATGCATATATGATTATATAGAAGGAAAACATATTAAAAAATTAAGTAACGAGCAAATTGAAAAAATAATAGATTTTATTAAAATAGATAAAAAAACTACAGGTAAATATAGTAATCTATTAGACAAAGTTAATTTTTATTATGATTCATTAAGAGAATTAGAAACAAAAAAAATTAAAAGAGAAGTAATAGAAGAATTATTAAGAAGATATATGAAGTTACAAAACTATAATATATTTTATGAAAAAGAATTAGTTCATGGTGATTTAACACCTACAAATATAATATGGGATGATAATAATAATTTTACATTAATAGATTTAGATGAAACTGTCGAATTTACTAAATTGTATGATTTGATAGTATTTGCTTTTAAGTTTAGTAAAAATAATAGTGAAATAGATATTAAAACTGCTAAGAAAATATTAAAACCATTTGATAATTATACAAAAATAGATATTATTAATGTTTGGAACTTTTATATATTAAAAGTAATACTTGAAAAAATATATTTATATGAAATGGATAAGATAGATTTATTAGATGATACACAATTACAAGATAATTGGGAAGATTGGTTAAATATATTAAATAGTAGTGTTATAGAAGATATATTAAATAAATAAAAAAGAATAGTTATTTTAACTATTCTTTTATTGCGTTCATTTTACCATTTTTATCAACTGCATATATTTTTGCATTGAAGGCATCATCTTTAGTTACACCTGTATAGAATAAACCAATATTAGTTATATCCTTTAAACCTAATTTAGTTACATTATATTTATCATTCTTGATATTATCTTGTAATAAATTATAAACATGACCTTTTTCAGTTAAGAAATAAAAGGCATTTCCATCAGTAGTAATAAAATTATATAAATATACTACATCTTCTTTAATGTTGATTTGTTTATCAGTACCACTATTTTTGTTTATATAAACTTTATTATTACATACTGAAATACGATATGTGTCATCACCATTGTAGTAATAATTTCTTTGACAAATTGTTTTTGATTCATCATATTCATATTTTAATTTTGAACTATTAGAACCTTTCTTGTTAACACTGATAATACATACTACTAACCCTATAATGATAATTACCATCATTACAAGATATACTCTTGGTATAATATTTTTCTTTCCCATTTCTATCACCTCTATTATTCAAATTATAACATATATTTATAAAAAAAGGAAATAGATAATAATGATTAATTTAAACTTAAAATAAATGAATAGAAATAATGAATAGTAGTATTTAATATGATTATCTAAATTTTGTCAAATGTAAAATAATATGTTATTATAGACATGACA